>JABABO010000049.1 GCA_014238195.1 Kordiimonadaceae bacterium
CCCCACATGGGTTTGCCCCACAAAGCACCCGTTATTAAGGCTAGCGCGGTAAACATCGCGCCAATAGGGGCAGCCGCCTTACCAGCGATCAAGGCCAAAGGGTGCCGCCACACAAGGGCAGAAAACCCACACACTGCCATGACCATATAGGTGAACATGCTCATCCACGCCGCAGGGACATGGATATACATAATGCGTACACTTTCGCCTTGTTGGTAATCAGGTGGGCTGTCTATTAACGCTAAATATAAGCCGTAGCACAGCGCACCAACCATAAAAACCAGCGCCCACGGCATAATGGCCGCAGAAAACTTAGCAAAGCGCGCAGGATTTGCGAGCACATGCCATTTGGATAAGGCACCTGTCAGTTGCGTGTTGCTTTTTTGCTGTTCATTCATGGCTTTTACCTAGCGTGTATGCGGAATGTGTGCAAGGCAAATAGGGTAACTTATTCTAAGGCAATTTTTAAAGCCGCAGCTGTCGCAAAAGGCGCAATGAGCAGGGCAAACAGACTTGTAGCAGCCAGCAGAGCCAAATGGGGGGCCGGGTTTTGAAATCCACTCATGGCATCCACCGCACCAACACCAAAAATAAGCGTGGGAATATAAAGCGGTAAAACCAATAATGATAATAACACGCCGCCGCGCCGAAGTGCGACAGTTAACCCAGCACCAATCGCCCCAATTAAGCTAAAGGCAGGGGAACCGATCAATAATGAAAGGGTTAAAATGCCTGTAGCCTCAGTATTTAAGTTTAACAAAAACCCCAAAAAAGGCGATGCAAGAACCAGTGGCACGATTGTCGCAGCCCAATGCGCAATCACTTTAGCCAGCACAACGGCCCACAAGGGTAATGGCGACAACATTAAATGATCAAGACTGCCATCCTCATAATCCGCCTGAAAGATGCGGTCTAAACTAATCAGGGCCGCAAGCAAGGCAACAACCCATATGATACCTGCCCCAATGCGGGCCAAAATTTGTGGTTCTGGCCCCACACCAAAAGGGAAAAGCGTGACAGCCATTAAAAAGAAACTCAGCGCCATTGTACCCGTCCCGCCCTGCGCCCATGCAAGACGGATATCGCGCCTGATTATTTCGCTAAATATTCTGTGCAAATTTACCATTACCAATCCTCAACACATGGTAAGGTGTCATGTGTTTCGCTATCAGTTGGCGCATAGTCTGACATATTCACAACACGGCTGTTGTCATTGCCAAATTCACCTATGTTATCATGTGTTGCCACAAGAATAGCCCCGCCGAGGGCAAGGTGCGCTTTCATATGCTTTACTAAACGCGCACAGTTTTCAAAGTCTAAGCCAACAGTTGGCTCATCCATTAACCAGAGCGCCCGGGGAATCGCCAAAAAACGGAGCAAAGCTGCACGGTGTAGTTGACCACTGGAAAAGTAACTAAGCGGGGTTTCTAAAAATGCATCAAGACCAAAGCCCGCTGCAAGTTGACTTAAAGTATCATTGCATAAGGTGTTCCCTGTCATCACCCGCACGCTATGCAGCAAATTTTCTGCCAAAGTTAGGTTAGGTTTTAGGGCGTTTTGATGACCTTGATAGAGCATCTGGCCCTCATGATCAGCCTGATTTATTGCACCTTCATTATAAGGGCAAAGCCCAGCAACAGTCCGCAGTAATGTTGATTTCCCGCATCCGTTTGCCCCACGTAAAAATACTATGTCACCGCTGCTGACGCTCAAATTCAAGCCAGTAATCACCAAGCGACCACCCCGAAAAACCCTAAGGCCTTTAACCGTCAAAGGGGGCATATCATAACCGAGTTTTTGAACATTTGATGCCTGTAAGTGTTGCTTCATGGCAGCACATTAGCAAATTAAATGCGCTAAACAATCTAAAACCAGAAGAATTTCCCTGAACAAAATTTCACGGAGGAAAATTCTTGAGGCAAAATTTCACAATACAAATAGATTAGCTAGAAGCAAAACTGACAAGCAGGAACATCCAAGTGAAGCAATAAGATTATAAAGGGTATGCATGTAACTGAAATCGGCCTACACTGGCACCGTGCCAATAAATGTAGAATCTTATGGACAGCGACCAAGATAAACACTTTAGACAAAAGACGCATACACAGCAACACAATCCAGAACAACCCCGTTTGTTTCCGGCACGTTTCTCAGTACCGCGATTGTTATGGCTTGGTGCGGGGCTAGCGTCAGTCATGCTCGGCTTAATCGGTGTTATTATACCATTGCTCCCTACGACTGTATTTATGATTTTGGCGGCTTTTTGTTTTGCGCGGTCCTCAGCTAAATTAAATACATGGCTGTTGGAGCATCGTTATTTTGGCCCCTCTATTCGTCATTGGCAAGACCATGGTGCTATACCCAAATCAGGTAAGAAAGCAGCGCTATTAGCCATGATCATAATGCTTTGCATTGGTTATTTTATAGGGGTTAGTCTGCTTATGTTATCTGTTCAATCTTTGATGTTCATTGCTGTTCTCATCTTTATTTGGTCGCGGCCTAGCCCACCAAATTCCTAGAAAACAATCGCATTGAAAATCTTAATAAAGCTCGCAAATATTTTTCACGCTTCTAATTTATATGTGGCTAATTGCTCATACAAGGGTAGCGCACGTTCGGCTAAACGCTCATGTTCTGGGCTTAGAACAATTTCTGTTGGACGGTAAGGCATAAACCCAGTGGATGCGTTAACGCTGTCATACCAGTGCGGGGCCCAAGCACCGTCGCTTTTACGTGGACCAGTGGGCCAAGCAAGCATATCTAAGTCAAATGGAATACCAAGTGCCGCGCACAAAGCCTGCATCATGCCAGAAGGGTTTTTAAGCACATCAGTGGTTTCAATCACTGGCGGTGCCACGCCTGTTGCATCGGCGACGCGCTGGAAAATATCAATTTGTTGGATCAGGCCTATATCGTCCAAGATAACCTGCGGTCGCTTTTGCAGATAAGATGCGATAATCGCCCGAGGATCACGAATCAAAAAAGCGTGCTGCATATGCCTTAGCCAGCTCAAATCAATAGGGCCAACCATATGATGGGTCATGTGTTTTTGATAAAAAATATGCGCACCCTCATCCAATGGCCTAAGAATGCTTTTTATTATTGTTGCGGTATCATGTGATTGTGCTGCCAGACACATTTCACGGCTAGGATGGTCCGCCCTCGTTTTATAAAGATAATATGCATAGAATGGTTCGTCCACGACCATACAGTCAACGCGGTTTTCGAAGGACCGCATCATCGCAGTTGAGATGTTACGCGGTCCAGACCACATAGCAATCCGCACAGTCTTTTGATTATGGGCCATCAAACATATCCTTGTTTCCTAGTTTGGTTTGTTGTTATAGCGAGACCAATGAATAATGAGATCATTATTTATTGATAAGTCGAACCGACATAAATACTTATAGCCAAATAAGGGGATCAATATTCACCGCAATTGGCTATAAGTATGGGCCATGTCGTGTGCCACTTGGTCTTGGTACAAGCTGCGCAAATGCATCACCATAGGCCCTGGCATGGGAAGATTTTCTGACCACCCAATCTTGCGGCCATCAATCATTTTAACGGGCGTTAAGCCAGCGTAGGTACCCGTTACAAATGCCTCATCAGCGCCGTAAACATCTGTCAGGGAAAAGTTTTTTTGTAGCACAGTGAGCCCTGCCTTTTCCGCAACATCAATGATCATTCTGCGCGTGATCCCGCCTAAGCAAAAATCGCCCGTGGACGTCCATATTTCACCGCCGCGTACAATAAAAAAATGCGTGCTGTTGCATGTAGCAACAAAGCCATGGGGGTCAAGCATTAAGGCTTCGTCGGCCCCAGCTTTTGTGGCTTGGATACAGGCTGTGATACAGTTTAACTTCGAATGGCTGTTTAATTTTTGGTCTTGGACATCGGGGTAACCGCGGCGCACATGAACTGTAAACAGATCAATTCCTTTATCAACAATTTCGCCGATCGGTGATTTATATTCTGCGATAATCACAATCGTTGCGTCTGATATTGTCACGCGCGGGTCTTGGTATGGTGTGGCTTTTAGCCCCCGCGTTATCATCAAACGGATATGGACACCGTCGTGCATATTGTTCGCTTCCAGTGTTTCATAAAGCCTGTTCGCCAAATCTTCACGACTTATACCAATATCCATATCAATGGCTTTAGCCCCCTCGAAGCAACGATTAAGGTGCGCGCTTAAAAACACTATATGACCATCATAGACCCGCAGACCTTCCCATACACCGTCGCCTAGAATAAAGCCGCTATCAAAAACCGATATTTTAGCGGCCTCACGCGGATAAAATTCGCCATTTATGTTAATAAGAATATCTTTATTGCGTGGATCATCCTTATAATCGTGTGTGCCTTGTGCCATAATCATTCCCATATCAAGTTGATCGTCATTGGCATGCAAAAAAATGCCTATTGATTGAAGGAAAACTATGACGAGATCACCCGTATATGTCATGCTTTTTTTCATGTTTGTCGGTTCTCTGTGCGCTAGGGCCAGCACTGCCGCAGGTTCAGCACTGTTCGAGCAGATGAAAAACTGTGGGCGTGGGATCGTTGTCAGTGTTAGCGAGCATGCTGAGCTAGTGCTTGATAATGGGCTCGTCATTTCCCTTGCCCTCATTCATGATCCATCCAATGACCTTACACATCACTTGAAATCAATTGTAACTGGGCAACATGTGCGCTTAAAATGTGAAGGCCGCCGCCAAAGTCGATTTGGTGCCATCAAAGCACAAGTGATTGTCGGCGATAATCTTTGGCTGCAGGCTGAGCTAATCCAACAGGGCCATGTATTTCTGTATGCGGAAAGCCCTCAGCACACACCTGTTCAAACACTGCGGGATTTAGAAAATAAGGCACGGGCTCAAAAACTAGGCTTATGGGCTGGCAATTATTATCAAACAACAACCACCAAAGATGCGCCAAGCGCTTTAAATTTTATTATAGCACAAGGTGTCGTTCAAAAAACCGCCCGAGTTGGTAGGACAGTTTACCTCAATTTTGGGGATGATTATCGCAGCGATTTTACGGCTAGTATTCCTGTTAGCCAATTAAAATATTACGCAGAAAATAAAATTGATCCCTTAGCATTAAGTGGGAAAATGATTGAAGTAAGAGGGTACAGCGCTTGGCGTGGGGGACCATATATAGCGCTTACCTATCCTGCTAATTTGGTTCTAATTAACGAAGAATAGATTGCTAATTCCATCGTATAAAAGAATTGCAAAAAACCCGCTTGAAAAACAAGCGGGTTTTAAATTCACAAAATCTATGACTTATTTATGCAACGATTTCATGCTCAAGACGGCCAATCGCTGTTGCTTCATCAATATCTTCCAGTGCTGCTAGCTCGCGGGCCAAGCGGCCCATCGCACTTTCATAAATCTGGCGTTCTGAATAGGATTGCTCCGGCTGATCATCACCACGATGCAAATCACGTACGACCTCAGCAATAGATACCAAATCACCACTGTTGATTTTGGCCTCATATTCTTGTGCACGACGGCTCCACATCGTGCGTTTGATACGTGCGCGACCTTTCAGCGTAATGAAGGCTTCTTTTAATGTTGCTTCATTTGATAGACGGCGCATACCGCTAGTTTCAGCCTTATTCAAAGGTACACGCAGTGTCATGCGCTCTTTTTCAAAGCGAATAACATATAATTCAAGCACAAGACCTGCAATTTCTTGAGTTTCAAGCGCTTCAACCCTGCCAACCCCATGCTTAGGGTACACGATATAATCATCAACGGCGAAAGGATGTTTTGTTTTACTTGTCATCAGGTTTTCTGTCCTTCTATTACAAACGGAAGTGCTTTTGCTACCGTTACCTTAATTTCACAGACCGCATACTATCAATATATAGTGCCCGTCTATGCAGTTCGTCCAAATTTAGATGCAAAAAGAACACCACGCTGCCCAATTTTGAAAAGCGTCTTGATTAGTCCTTTTTTGATCTTTTTACAGTATTGCAGCTTTCACCGCAGCCAAGCCATTATCAAACCACGACACGGCAAAAAACCATGTCGCATCTAATCAAAAAAATACCCAAAAAAGCAACCATAGCAATTTCATAAAGGGTTTTTTCTTACCAGCATCTGCATAGTATAACATAAAAATGCGATAAATTTAACCATAATTATCCCGATTAGGTACCAGCATGTGGGATTAATCAGATAAATGAGGAAATTTTGTAGCCTTCGCCGCGATAAAATTTTATAAAAAAAACATATAAATCAATAAGCTATACACATCAAAAAATTAGAAAATCGATTAAAGCTAGCCAGACAAAAATTGCCGAAAAACGCTTAAATATTGGAATTCTAAGTGTAGGACAATCAAAATTTATCCCTTATAGCCAATTGCGGTGAATATTGATCACCTCATTTGGCTATAAGTCTTAGTGTCGGTTCGACTTATCAATAAATAATGAAATCATTATTCATTGGTCTCGCTTTTGTGTCGGTTCGACTTATCAATAAATAATAAGATCATTATTTATTGGTCTCGCTATACAGCTTGAAAAAGAAGCCTTAAAAATGCGATTCGAATTCCAGAACGCGGCTTATGATGCGAATGTAATATCCATGTTAGCCAAATCACTCAAGCTTAAACCCATGAACAAAATGGTCGTGGTATCATTGATCGTGACAAGCAAACCACCTGATGTATCTTCGGCAGCACTGGTTAATGTATCCAGACCTGTGAAGTCGGTTGCTGATAAATCAAGCATATCATCATCAAGATTAAAATCAGTAATCTGATCGTTGCCCGCTGTAACGGTGAAAACGAATTTATCACTACCAATCCCCCCATTCAGCTGGTCATTATCACGGCCGCCCCAAAGCGTGTCATTACCACTGCCGCCTTGCACAGTATCATCCCCTTCACCATTAAAAAGCAAGTCTGCATGGGCACCGCCCTTAATCAAATCATCACCCCAGCCACCATAAATAGTATCAAAACCCTGATCGCCTGAGACTGTGTCATTGCCAAAACCACCGAACAGAAGATCATCACCGCGACCACCTGTGACATGATCATCATCATGACCACCGCCCAGAATGTCAGAACCAGCGTCGCCGACAACTGTGTCATAACCTGGACCTGCCCAAACGACATTATGACTATGGTCAGTGAATGAAATACTTTCTAAACCCACAAAGATAAGGTCATCACCCAGCCAGCCGAACAACAGGTCCGCCCCAAGGCCGCCCTCGATGGTATCATTGCCTGTGTTACCGCCGATGGTGTCATTGCCCAAACCACCATCGACATAATCATGCCCTGGGAGCGCCGACAACACATCTTCATCACGGCCATATTCTAGGTAATCATCAAACGGTGTTGGGGTTGTTAGTTCTAAGGGCAGGTCAGCCGTTAACTGCGTGGAGTGATCATAAGTGATATTAAGTTTCGGAAATAATTTATCCCCACCAAAAATTATATAGGATTCACCTGCGAGAGATAAACCATTTGGGTCACCACCATAAGCCCCAATGATCAAATCGCTGTAGCCATCGCCGTTAATATCCCCAGCGGCAGAGACTGAAATACCACTAAAATCGTAGGAATCACTCCCCAAAAGCTGAAAACCATTACTGCCATTAAGGTTGGAGAGTTCTATAGTAGATATAGTCTCATTATCAAAGCCAAAGACCAAATAGCTTTCACCGTAATCATTATTACCGTCTAGGTCCACAAACGGCGCCCCGATAATCAGGTCGCCGTAACCATCGCCGTTGACATCACCAGCAGCTGAAACTGAAAAACCACTATAGTCATTATTAGCAATACCGTTCAGTACAAAACCATTCCCGCCATCCAAGCTGGATAACCCTAATATACTTACATAAGGGCTGCCCTGACCAAACACCACAAAGCTTTTACCCTCATCACTATTGACAATTACATCACCCAGGCGTGCCCCAATGATGAAATCATCGTAACCATCGCCGTTGACATCACCAGCCTCAGAGACTGAAAAACCACTTTCCTGAGAGGAATCATTGGCTTCAATAATGAAACCATCACTGCCATCCAAGCTTGAAAGCTCAATAGCACTAACAGCACCATCATCAAAACCAAAGACCACATAGCTTTGACCAGCTAAGTTATCACTATTTGAATTATGAGCGAACGGTGCCCCAATAATAACATCATCGTAGCCATCACCGTTTATGTCCCTCGCACCTGATACGGAGACACCCGATAAATCATTTGAGTATATTCCGTTCAGGACGAAACCGTCTGGACCATCAATACTCGATAAGTTTATACTAGGCGCAAAGCCACCAGACGCACCAAACACAACATAGGTTTCACCAGCATCACCTATGCCGTTTGGATGAGCCCTATAAGCCGATACGATAATATCATCGTAGCCATCGCCGTTAACATCGCCAGCGTTCGCCACTGACCTGCCACTCTGATCTGAATTATCCTGCCCCTCCAACCTAAAACCATCAGTACCAGTCAGGCTGGAGAGTTCTATCGTAGATACAGACCCATTATCGAAGCCAAAAACGACATAACTCTCACCAGCTTGCGGTCTGCTATTCGGGCTTGCCACGAAGGCACCAATGATAAGGTCGTCGTAGCCATCGCCGTTGACATCCCCAGCACCCGAGACCGCAAAACCACTTCTATCACCATCAGCATTTCCGTTCAGCGTAAAACCATCGCTACCGTCCAGGTTGGATAATTCAAACGTCTTATCAAAACCACCCGCTGAACCAAAAACCACATAGCTTTCGCCAGCATTACCGTTTGCAGCATACGCCCCAATGATAACATCTGCGTAACCATCGCCGTTAACATCCCCAGCGTCAGAAACAGAGCGACCACTGTAAGAAACCGAATCCACACCATTAATGATAAAACCATTGTCCCCATTAATGTTGGAGAGCTCATAAGCTGATTTATACCCATTGATCTGTTTTTCAGCAATTCGATTAGTCACTGTGATGGTTATATTTTGACTGTCCGTATTGCTACCGCCGTCTGTGGCCGTAACAGTCAACAGATAATCATTATCGCTGCCGCCGTCTTTGGGATTTTCAAAATTTGGGGAGTTGATGAAGCTTAGTTCGCCTGAAAGGCTGTCGATGGTAAACAATCCATCATCGTTAGCACCTGTAATACTGTAAGTCAGGCCATCATCAGCGTTACCAGTCCCAAGAATTGCTTGGACATTCAATACGAGGCCTGTGGTGTTTTCAGCGACTGATTTTGAATTTAAATTATTAAATGTGATTGTCATGTTTATTGCTCATTCATACTGTGCCACCCCCTTAACAACCAAAAGTGTTGTCCGTGCTGTTTTCTCACATAACAATGCAGATAATTAGTTAATGTTCTATTATCATTATATGCTAAGAATAATGAGCGAATATCCTATAAAACATTGTTTAGTAAGAGTTTTATAATTTATTAAGACAATAATTATTTTATTTTAAGATGTAAAAAGATAAAAAACTTAAATCCATAATATAGATATGTATAACTATTTGTCATTGTGTGAACTGTTGTTTAAACCACGCAGGGCCTATCAGACTCGAGATATATAGCGAGACCAATAAATAATGAGATCATTATTTATTGATAAGTCGAACCGACATAAAAGCGAGACCAATAAATAATGAGATCATTATTCCCTCAGTGCTTTGGGATAAGTCGAACCGACATAAAGACTTATAGCCAAATAAGGGGATCAATATTCACTGCATTTGGCTATGGAAACATGATAAATCTGACACAAAGCGATAAAAATTTGATGCGAGGATCAGACTTCTAAGATAAAGTGCGGGAATCGCTTGACCTGCTGGTTGCTGAAATTTAGGCATAGCCCTGACTTTGATTAGAAATATAGTGACTTAAATTAAAAAAATAGTGATTTTGGTTAGAAATATAGTGACTTTGATTAAAAATATAGTGGCAAATGCAGTGCAAAAAGCTACTCTGCTGAGTTATAGCGAGACCAATGAATAATGATTTCATTATTTATTGGTAAGTCGAACCGACACAAAGGCTTATAGCCAAATAAGGTGATCAAAATTCACCGCAATTGGCTATAGAATGAACCGCAGAGTTAGACCAAAATGGGGAGTTAAATCGAATATGAGCGATTCGCATTCACACACATTGCGGCAAAATGATAATGTGCCGCTCATACAAACAATTTTCCAATGGCTTATGGTTGTTTTGCTGATTTATCTATTGATTACCGCCGTTGGCATGATTGGTAACGGTTTCAAAGCAGCAACAAAAGGCGATGCGACAGACCTATTCGCTTTTGCAACAAATCCATTCATGGGCCTTGTCGTAGGCATACTTGCGACATCTTTGATACAATCTTCCTCAACGGTTACAGCCATTATCGTTGGGCTTGTGGCAGGGGGGCTATCTGTTGAAGCGGCCATCCCGATGATTATGGGCGCCAACATAGGCACGACAATCACCAATACCATTGTCGCATTAGGGCATATAAATAAGCGCAAAGCCTTTCGCCGCGCCTTTGCCGCAGCCACAGTACATGACTTTTTCAATCTTATTGCTGTTAGCTTGTTTATGATTGTCGAGCTGATCGTCCCAGGCGGAATATTAGGGCCAATTGGCGCGGCTCTGGCCGAATTTTTTGTTGGCGGGGCTGATGTATCAATCAAAGACGCGAACTTCATTAAGCCGCTGACAAAACCCTTAATCGGATTAGTCGCGGGGTTCGCAGCCCTGATATATGCCCCTTTGGCGAATATATTGCTGATCTTCTTTGGTGTTGCGATTATCTTTTTGTCCATCACGTTTGTCGGCAAGCTTTTAAAATCCTTACTCGTTGGCACGGCCAAACGTGTTCTGCATTATGCCATAGGTCGTGGGCCTGTCTCAGGCATCGTTTCTGGGGCTGTCGTAACCGTGTTAGTTCAAAGCTCGTCAACCACGACCAGCTTAATGATACCGCTTGCAGGTTCTGGGGCGTTTAGATTAAAGCAGATCTATCCATTTACGCTGGGTGCAAATATTGGAACCTGCGTGACATCTTTGCTTGCAGCAACGGCAGTAACAGGCAGTACAGCTCTGGCTGCTTTAACGATCGCCATGGTTCACCTGACTTTTAATACGCTTTCAGTGCTACTGCTTTATGGCTTGCCCTTTACTCGATTTTTACCCATGCAAGGAGCAACGTGGTTTGCACGGCTTGCCACTGAACACAAAGTGTTAGCAATTCTTTATATTTTGATTGTTTATTTTGGTATACCTGGACTACTTGTCATGACCTATCAACTGTTCACATAAGAAAGGGAAAGAGCAATGCCAGAGACAATACCAGAGACTGGGACAAAGTCTGGGCCAAAGTCTGGACCAGAGGATTTTTCTGAGCTTTCAAAGAAAAAACTCATGAAACGCATCGCGCGCGCGCGCGATCTTTTAACAGCACTTGAATATGAGCTTGAACGACGAACCCTTGATAAACAGCGCAAAAGTGTGGATAAAATGGATGAGTATTTTGACAAAACAGACGCATCTATTTTGAATTTGACGAATGTAATACGCTCCTTTTTTCAAGATAAAAGCTAAAGTAAACTGCATATCAAGGCTGTAAATACATAAGGTGCGCGTAGATTTATGCGCACCTTATAACGTTTTATCGCCCCAGCATTACGCCCAGCCAATCACTCTGTTTAGTCGTCCGCTATGCCAAGGTCTTGTTTTAATTTTGGTAAGATTTGATCCTTATAACGATCCAACATGTCAAAGCCACCAATGACGTGTCCATCTATGATGATTTGAGGAACAGTCCTAGCATTTGGCAAGCGCTCCAGCATGACATTAAAGCGTTCAACATTGCTAACATCATGTTCGGTGTACGGGATATTATGCACACTCAACAAAGCCTTGGCTTTTTCACAAAACATACAGTTAGTCTTTGAATATATCTCTACAGTGCCCATTTCATGACCCTTTCTTAGATTATTTGGGTTATTGTTTGCCGTTGATCCTTATGTAGGGGACATAGTTAAATTATCAAAATTGAATAATATGTTTATAATAATCGCATTTTACGATTTAATGATATTTGCTCAATTAATGCAAGACCGCGGCGAAAGTCGTTTGACCTCCATTCACGAATGTGAGACCAACACATATAGCGAGACCAATAAATAATGATTTCATTATTTATTGATAAGTCGAACCGACACAAATACTTATAGCCAAATGAGGTGATCAATATTCACCGCAATTGGCTATAAGTAAATAATGATGGTGGTGTGTGTTGTCTATTTCTATTGATATAAAATTACTGTGGATCTGTGTGTGCGCGCTTGCGGTTGTAAATTGTGGGCCAAGCAAACAGGATGACACACGTTCCAAGGCTGACGATATAAACGCCAAGCTTAACGCGATGAGCATACGCGAAAAATTACTTCAGCGTTTGATCATTGATTTCAGGTATTTTTGCCCAGATAACACCCCAGAACAAGCTTGCAGAACACCTGTCACTAAAATTAGCCCCGATATTGAATATATTTTAAGCCAGAATCCAGTTGGCGGAGTGGTGCTATTTGCTGAAAACATTGAAAATCCCGCCCAAACGCTACGCTTAACCCAAGGGCTAAAATCAATTTTAAAAACAGGCCAGCACCCTGCATTGATGATTGCTATTGACCAAGAAGGTGGTAAAGTCGCCCGCACTAATCGTGCTTGGTCAACAACGTTTGCTGGCAATGCTGCACTAGCCGCAGCCCCCGAAGATTTGCAGCCCACATTAGCCTTTGATGTCGGCAAAGTCATCGGGCGTGAGCTTAATGCCCTTGGCATCAATGTTAATTTTGCCCCCGTTGTCGATGTCAACAGCAACCCAAATAATCCAGTGATCAATGCTCGATCATTTTCGGATAAGCCCACCAAAGTCAGCGAGCTTGCCAATTTTATGATCCAAGGTATGCAAGTCGCAGGAATTGCACCAACACTGAAACATTTTCCAGGCCACGGCGACACTGGGACAGATAGCCATTTCGGATTACCAAGTGTGGATCACAACCACTTATTTGCCCTTAAACACGATATTGCACCGTATCAACAAATATTCAAGCAACGAGACACCCATGATCTTATGGTCATGACCGCACATATTCAGTATCCAGCGTTTGACCCCTCAACACTCACAGCCCTTGACGGACAAAAAGTCATCAAACCAGCGACCTTATCGCGGGTGATTGTAACCGACCTGTTACGGGGTGCATTAGGGTTTGAAGGGGTGACTATTTCTGACGCCATGGATATGCGCGCGATCAGTAAACTTCTTGCCCCTCATGACGCTGTAGCGGCGGCCATGCGGGCTGGCGTGGATATGATATTAATGCCATTAGAGCTGCGAAACCGCCACGCCAGCAGAAAATTAACCGCCCTTCTCAATGATTTAGAAAAGCGGGTCCATGCAGGTGAAATTTCACTGCGAACGCTGGATAAAAGTGTCGCTCGCATTTTAAAATTTAAGCAGCTTTACAGGATGGGGGCAGCTGAACGTCTGCCAATAGATCTAATCGGTGGACGAGAACACAAGACTGTTGAAAGAAGATTGGCCAATCATTCAGTCAGTGAAGTTCTATACCCCAAGGAACCAATCCTAAAAGGCCAGTTTAAATCAGTTACGGTTATTATGCCAACCCGCAAGTTAGCCGATGCTTTTATGGCAACATATCAACGTCAAGCGGGTGAGCGCGCTAAGGGTGTCCGATTAAAAACATATGAAATAACGCAGTTAACACCCGATGTGATAAAAACAATAAGCACGCAATCTGATTTAATCATTGCTGGCAATGTAACCCCAGCGGACAGCCCCGTTAATCATAGCGGTATGGCTGATCTGGAGGACATGATCGGTTCTGTGCCCAAACGAGACAGTCAAATACTTACAAATGCAGGTAAAACGACGGCTATCATGCGAAAAATGCTGAGGACAGCAAAAATCGCAGGCAAAAAAACAGCCTTTATAAGCTTTCGTTATCCCAGCGACATCAGGACTATGTTGACACCGCCCCGCGCTATTGATGCGGCTTATGCGGTCTATAGCTTTAATGTTTATATGCGCCCAAATTTGGGGCTTGGGAGCCCCTCATTAGATGCGCTGATGGCCATCCTGCTGGGGGACAGCCATGCGGTAGGGCAGCTACCCGTCGCAGTGGCACACGCTGGGCAAAAAAAGTGGGCGAATA
>JABABO010000279.1 GCA_014238195.1 Kordiimonadaceae bacterium
AATCCAAGTCCGTGGCCTGCTGTCGGTTCATTAGCTATATTGATGATGACCGTTGGGGCGGTGTTCAGTATGAAACCAGAAGCAACTTTATTTGGTGTTGAAGGCGCTGCCTTCGGCAATTGGCTTTTGGGCGCTGGTTTCATCGGCATTCTGTACACCTTTTATGCTTGGTGGGCCGAAGTCATCAATGAAGGCGAAACAGGCGATCATACACCCGTTGTGCAAATTGGTTTACGCTATGGTATGATATTGTTCATTGCGTCCGAAGTTATGTTCTTTGTCGCTTGGTTCTGGGCGTTTTTTGCGTCGTCGATTTATCCTATTATCCCAACCCTTGATATGGGGCAGTTCTGGGATGCTGTTGCTGCTGAAGGGGCGCAAGGCGTTTGGCCGCCTGAAGGCATTGAAACTTTTGACCCTTTTCACCTGCCACTGATGAATACGCTGATCCTGTTGCTTTCTGGCACCACTGTTACTTGGGCGCATCATGCCCTTGTTGAAGGGGACCGTGACAGTGTCAAAAAAGGATTATGGTTGACAGTAATTTTGGGTGCGGCCTTCACATGCGTTCAAGCTTACGAGTATGGCCATGCGGCTTTTGGCTTTTCTGGTAGCATTTACGGTTCAACATTTTATATGGCGACGGGTATTCATGGTTTCCATGTTCTTGTTGGGACTATCTTTCTAGCCGTCTGTTTGGGACGAATGTATAAAGGCCACTTTAAGCCTGATCATCATTTCGGATTTGAGGCCGCTGCTTGGTACTGGCATTTCGTCGACGTTGTTTGGCTGTTTCTGTTCTTTGCTGTTTATATTTGGGGTTCTTAATAAAGCGGCTATATATGCTACGCGGCAAGTATTTGCGTAAGGGGCCATACAAATGAATAAGTTTTCCCCTGGCAAGCCCTTAACAGCGGTCGCTTTTGTCGCGCTTTTGGTTCTGGTCGCCTTGGGGACATGGCAAGGCCGTAAAATCGGCCCCAAGACCGCCTTAATTGCTCAGATTGAAGCGGGTTTAGCGGCGAAGCCACAAGCTTTCGATGCTATGAAGGCGTATGCCCCTTACAGCCGTGTGACTTTATCAACCGCCGTGGCAAGTGATAACCCAATCTATGTGTTTGGCACCGACTTAGAGGGTAAACCTGGATATCATCATTATATTATGGTGAGCATCGCTAAGGATTTTAGCCCACAGGCTAACCCCGTTATGATTGTTAATATGGGCTGGGTGCCGATGGCTTACTATCAGAATGGATTTCGGCCAGTACTTGCCTCTAAAGGCGAAAATATAAAGCTAGCAGGAACATTAATACCCAGTGCCAAGCGTGGTATGATGACCCTTGAAAATGATGTGGACGACGACCTATGGTATCTAGCAGATGTCAACGAATTGGCAGCTGGATTTAATGGGCGCAGGGATTTAAATATTTATCCCCAACGTTTAATGGCCGATCAGTTTGCAACCAATCCATTCCCCAAAGGTGGGCAAGTGCGGATCAATATCCCTAATAATCATCTTGAATATATGTTCACATGGTATGGCTTAGCGGTATCTTTGTTAGGTGTTTATATTGCGTTTGGCTTTACGAGGCAAAAGTCACTATAATTCTACAGTTAACCACTCTGGTCTTGCAATTTTAATCTTTGCAGCCTAAGACAAAAGCCCTACTATAGTGAGCTCATTGGACTAGACCGTATGCAGTATATTTCCACACGCGGCAAAGCAGAGGCATTAGATTTTGCTGGCGTTACCCTAACAGGACTGGCGCGGGACGGTGGCCTGTATGTGCCTGCCGAAATCCCCGTTTTAAGTGCAGATGAAATACGCAGTATGCGGGGCATGTCATATGCGGAAATTGCTTTTATAGTGATCAAGCCCTTTGTCGTAGGTTCTGTTAAAGATGCAGACTTACAGGCAATGCTCGGGGATACTTACGGTGATGTATTTCGCCACAGTGCGACTGCACCGCTCGCCCAAGTAGGGGTAAATGATTGGTACCTTGAGCTTTTTCACGGCCCCACATTAGCCTTTAAGGATTTTGCCCTGCAATTACTGGGACAGTTCTTTGACCATTTTACAAAAGAACACGCATCAGATAAAAAACTAACCATATTAGGGGCCACAAGTGGGGACACTGGTTCGGCTGCGATTGAGGCCACACGTGGCCGCGAAAATGTTCAGATTTTCATGCTGCACCCCAAGGGACGTGTGTCCGATGTCCAGCGCAAGCAAATGACAACCGTTAGGGAAGATAATGTCGTCAATATTGCTGTGGATGGTACTTTTGATGATTGCCAAGCGCTTGTCAAAGCGTGCTTTAACGACCTTGCGTTCCGTGATCAAGTCAATCTAACAGCAGTCAACAGCATTAATTGGGCCCGCGTCATGGCGCAAATCGTGTATTATTTCACAAGCGCTGTTGCACTTGGTGCACCTGATCGCAGGGTGTCATACAGTGTACCAACAGGGAATTTTGGCGATATTTTTGCAGGCTACATTGCCCGCCAAATGGGACTGCCAATTGCCAAGCTGGTGATTGCGACAAACAGTAACGACATTTTAGCGCGCACGTTGAAAACAGGCCGTTACGCGATGGATGGCGTGAGTGCAACATTAAGCCCTTCGATGGATATCCAAATTTCCAGCAACTTTGAGCGGTTGATTTTTGATCTGGTGGGCCGCGATGCTGATCAAGTGCAAACTTATATGGATGCGCTAAACACGTCTGGCGCCTTTAGCCTGAGCGAAAATGAATCGGCACATCTGCGGGAATTGTTCGCAGCTGACCAAGTCGATGATACAGCAACCCTGAATATTATGCACCGCTTGTATAAAGAAACAGGATATGTAAGCGACCCCCATTCAGCCGTAGGGTTTCAGGCCGCCCAAACATGCTTGCATGGGGCCGAACCTAAGATCACTTTAGCCACAGCGCACCCAGCCAAATTTCCAGAAGCAGTGAGGCAAGCGATTGGTGTTACACCAGAATTACCAGCTCACATGAGCGATTTATTTGACCGACCAGAGCGCATGATTACCTTGCCCAGTGATAAAAGCGCATTAATGACCCGCATCACAAAGGGTGGTTGGCTGAATGGTGATAACCCATGAGCCTGCAATTAACACGCTTAAAGTCTGGTCTGCGGGTCATCACAGAAAAACGCCCAAGCTTGGAAACCGTTTCCGTAGGGATCTGGGTAAATGTAGGGGCGCGGCGTGAAAGCGAAACCCTGAACGGGATTACCCACTGCTTAGAACATATGGTGTTTAAAGGGACAAAAAAACGTAGCGCCCGTGACATTGCCTTTGAGATCGAAGCCGTGGGTGGGTATTTGAACGCTTACACAACGCGCGACTATACGACTTATTATGCCCGAGTGATGAAGGATGACTTTGCCCTTGGCTTTGATATTCTTGCAGATATTCTAACCAGCAGCGTGTTTGCAGCAGATGAGCTGGCCCGCGAAAAGGATGTTATCATTCAGGAAATAGGTCAATCTGTTGATACCCCTGATGATATTGTATTTGATCATTTACAGTCTGTTGCTTTTTCAAATCAAGCGATTGGCCGCAGTATCTTGGGCACACCTGAAACTGTACAAAGTTTTTCAAATAAAGACCTACACCAATATATGGCGGATCATTACCGCACTGAAAATATTGTTGTCTCGGCTGTTGGGCACCTTGATCACAGTGAATTGGTAGCAATGGTCGAAGAAAAGCTTGCGTCAATTCCCGCTGGGCGTAGCGACAAACAAGCAGATAAAGCCTTTTATAACGGTGGTAAACTTTTTGACAAACGGGAACTAGAGCAAGTTCACGTGACATTAGGGTATCCTGGGTGCAGCTATTTCGATGATGATTTTTATGCCACACAAGTATATTCGACAATACTTGGCGGTGGAATGTCCTCTCATTTATTTCAAGAAATCCGTGAGATGCGTGGGTTGGCTTATTCGGTTTATAGCTTTGCCAGTGCACACCGTGATACTGGTTTGTTTGGGATATATGCTGGTACT
>JABABO010000046.1 GCA_014238195.1 Kordiimonadaceae bacterium
ATATTACCGTTTCCATCCAATTTGCAGCTATTTACCCACCCCATCATATGGATTTCGCGCAGTTTTTCCAGTAGCTGACGCTTGGCATTGTCATCAGCCCGATCTTGATATACCGTACTTAATATAGTCCTATCATTATCAAACTGTGCTAGTTCTCTGCTTAATGGGTTTTCAGGTCCGATCACATGCCCAATAATATGCCTGCTAGAAGTGATACCTAGGATCATCACACGACCCTCATCGCGGCCTCCTAGGTAGTTACTTGGTGCTTTTTGTGCACCTTTCAGGAAGCCTGACATACGAACTTCAGGGTATTTCGGATAAAGGATCAATTGCGCTGAAGGAGCAGGATATAAATTCCCTATGTTGTCCATCCATTCAAACAGTATGTCGGCTTTAAATCGGTCACGTTTGCTATTATTGCGGCTTTCATCGGTATTTACATTACCAATAGGTAATAGTTGTAGCGCAGAATAGTTACCGCCCAAATATATCTGGTTCTTAGAATTATCGTTTGGAGCGAGACGTTTATAAACAAGGGTGTGAACTTGATTTTGGCGCATTAACCGTTCTAATGCACCTAGTTGAGTTATTTCTGGCAATTCCTTGCTCATGCTATTTGTTCCCAATCCTATTAGCGTTCAATGAAACATAGGGCTTGTTTTAGTGCAACTAATAAATTGTATATAGTATGATACTTTTTAGATCTGCCTGTCTTCTGGAAAAACTACTTATTCTTGCTAAGACTCACTCAGCCGCTACAGGTATTGCCTGTTGGTCTTGCATAGCGTCCAAAATATGGGGCCGCATAACCTTAGCGATTTCTTTTATGACAGGCACAATAACACTATTACCGAATTGCTTGTACGCACGAGTGTCTGACACAGGTATGATCATTTCAGGCTTGCGTCCCATGTCATACCCCATGAGACGGGCGCATTCACGCGGCGTTAAGCGGCGAGGGTTCTTACCGTCCTGTTTGATCAGAATTTCACTACCATCTTTAAAATAACGCGCTGATAATGTGCGGGCCTTATCAGTGGGTCCGTTGAGACCGAAACCAAACCCATTACCCGCAGCCTGATGCTTAGCCTTATATGCTTGCAGGTAAGCCCATAGATTATCAGTCAGAGTATATTTATCATTCACAGTAGAAGCCGCATTAGAGGCACCTTTAACAACAGGCAGCGTATAATGGTCTTCTGGGGCTTCGCTTTCATCATGCAGGATTGAAGCGAGTTTTGGGCCTTTGGTTGGATCAGCGAATATATGATCATTGAAATCAAAACCAGTTTCCTTTTTAAATCCAGCAATGAAAATACGTTCACGGTGCTGCGGAACATACCCTTTACCGTCAATCACGCGGGTACTGATCGTGTAACCCGCTTCACGTAAAGCCCCTTTGATTATTTGAAAGGTATTGCCTTTATCATGGCTTTTTAAGTTTTTCACATTCTCTAAAAGAAAGGCAGCTGGGCGATGATGTTTTATGATTCGAAGCACATCAAAGAATAGCGTTCCTTGGGCCTCATCCTCGAATCCATGCTTGCGACCCAGCGCATTCTTTTTTGATACACCAGCGATACTGAAAGGCTGGCACGGAAACCCTGCCAGCAAAACGTCATGACTAGGAATGTCTTTTGCATGAATTTGGGTGATGTCACCTACAATATGATGGTCATCATGAAAGTTGGCACGGTAAGTACGCTGAGCATAATCATCCAACTCACTGGTGAAAACACAAACGCCCCCTATGGCTTCAAAGCCCTTGCGAATACCCCCAATGCCTGCGAACAAATCTATGAATTTAAAATCAGGCTTGGGATTGCGGAAAGAGTGTTTATATTCAAGTTTATTTTGCAGAATTTCTAGGCAATGCGCCTTGGGTTTTACGTCGCCCTTTTCCCATCTGTAGATTGTTTTAATTGTCACCCCCATCAGATGAGATGCTTCTTCAACCGACATGGCATTGTGCTCACGTAATTCTTTGAACGACATATCAAGCATATTATATTTCCTATCAAACAATAGTCGCTTACGATAATTCCTGGGACAAATTTTGACATTAAAGGAGTTATATCACCCAGTGCAAAGGCTGTAAAGTGGCGTTTGTTCTTTTTTCGTTCTTGCTCGATAGGCAATAACCGCAAAAATGAGTCCAATGTTGATAGGATAACTACCTACCCCTTCACAGGGTGAAAGACCGCCCTTATTTCAATGTTATTTTATGAATACCCCACAGATTATGGCCAGCACCCTTATTGCTGATCGGCGGCAGGGCAAAACGGAAACATAAATCTATCACATCAACCTGTATAGTCAGGGGCGTTTGCACCGTTGTTATGCCATCATTACCGCGCGCGGGTTCTAGGCTGATGCTGTTGATC
>JABABO010000048.1 GCA_014238195.1 Kordiimonadaceae bacterium
CAAGCGGTGATGACACCATATTTGGCACGTCAAATGATGATACCTATGACGGCGGTGCGGGTAATGATTATATCCACGGCAAGAAGGGCGATGATCTGATTGATGGTGGTGATGGTAATGACAGCATCATTGGCGGTAACGGTCGTGACACCTTGAACGGCGGCGCTGATAATGATTATATCAATGGTAAGGCCAGCCATGACCTGATCGACGGCGGCAACGGCGATGATGATGTTCGCGGTGCTAACGGGCATGACACCCTAAGCGGCGGTGATGGCAACGACACCCTAAGCGGCGGTGCGGGCAATGACCAAATATCTGGCGGAGGCGGCGATGATCATCTAACGGGTGACGGCGGCGCGGATGTCTTTGTATTCGCCGCAGGCTCTGGCAATGACACAATCACAGACTTTAATGTCCGCGAAGGGGATGTCATTGACTTATCCGCAACATCACCAGGCTTTGGCAATATTGACCAGCTGGCAGACAGTGCGGTTGATACGGCTGATGGCCTGCTGATTGATTTGGGCGGCAGCAACAGCGTAACCCTGACAGGCATATCAGTGGCCGACCTGCTGAACGCACCTGAGAGCAGCTTTGTCTTTTAATTGATAAAGCTGATAAGCAACAAATTTAACCCCTAGTGATGTGATAGGTTTTACACCACTAGGGTTAGGGGCTAAGGAAAGGTTAGTGGTGCTCCTGAATTCATATTTTTGTACCGCTTGTGGGTAAGCAGACTTTGCTATTTGTTTTTTCTTGCTGCTTTTTCAACAAGCCCTGACAAGCCTTCACGGTGGGCGAGTTCTGCTTTCACGTCTGACAGGGATAAACCACGGCTTTGCAGTAAAATCATCAAATGAAACAAAAGATCAGCGGATTCTGATACAATTTCCTCTGCTGTACCACTTGATGCGGCTATCGCCACTTCAACGGCTTCCTCCCCGACTTTTTGGGCGATTTTTTTCGGGCCTTTCGCATATAGTCGTGCCACATAACTTACTTCTGGACTGCTATCAAAACGGCCTGCTAGCAGTGTTTCCAGCTTTTCCAACACGAGCCAATCTGCATTTGGCCAATCGATATTAGGGCTATCGTTATTTGATTTAGATGGTGATGTTTCTGTCATGTCCCTGCCTGTCATGTTAGTGTCTCCCGCATGGGAATACCATGCGCTGCCATATGGCGTTTTGCTTCACGGATTGTGTGATCGCCAAAATGAAAAATACTTGCCGCTAATACAGCGCTTGCCCCGCCTTTTTTAATGCCATCCACCAAATGATCCAGCGTGCCGACACCGCCGCTTGCAATAACAGGCACACTCACGCGGACGGTGATTTGCCGTGTTAAATCCAGATCAAAGCCATCGCGGGTACCATCACGGTCCATACTGGTTAGCAGAATTTCACCCGCCCCAAGGCTGGCGCAGCGCACTGCATAATCCACCGCATCCAACCCCGTTGCCGTGCGACCGCCATGGGTAAACACTTCCCATTTATTCGCACCCACTTGCTTAGCGTCCACAGCAACAACAATGCACTGGCTACCAAATTTGAGGGCAAGCTCGCTAATTATGGCTGGGTTTTTTACCGCAGCGGTCATCAGCGATACTTTATCAGCACCAGCAAGCAAAAGCTTGCGGACATCGTCTGCACTGCCAACACCGCCGCCCACAGTCAGGGGCATAAAGCACTGCTGCGCAGTACGCCTGACCACATCAAGTAGAATATCACGGCGCTCATAACTGGCGGTTATATCCAAAAATGTTAGCTCATCCGCGCCTGCTGCATCATACAGACGCGCTTGTTCAACGGGGTCCCCCGCGTCTATAAGGTCTGTGAAATTCACACCTTTTACAACACGGCCATCCTTGACATCAAGGCATGGTATAATGCGGGCCTTTAACATGATGGCCCCCTGTTTGGCTGGGTACCCTGAGCGGTTTTCAGCGCGGCGTTTAAATCCATACCGCCGTCATAAATCGCCCGGCCCGTGACAACACCTTCAATATTACCTGCCTGCACACAGGCATGAATATCATCCAAATCCCTCACGCCGCCTGAAGCAATCACAGGAATATTCACCGCTGCGGCAAGTTCGCTGCTGGCGGCTGCGTTCACACCGCTTAGCGTGCCATCGCGGTCGATGTCCGTGTGAATGATGGCTGCGACGCCTGCATCCTCAAACATGGAAGCAAGGTCAATGACACCCAGTTCGCTGGCCTCTGCCCATCCTTCAACAGCGACTTTACCGCCCAAAGCATCAATACCCACGGCGATTTTACCTGGAAATAATTTACAAGCCTGACGCACAAGATCAGGATTTTTGACAGCCAGCGTTCCCAAAATCAAGCGGCTAATACCAGCGCTTAACCATGCGTCCATCGTTTGAATGTCGCGGATACCCCCGCCAAGCTGCACTGGGACATTCACCGCACGCAAAATTGCCTCAACCGCTTTTACATTGACAGGACTGCCTGCAAAAGCCCCATTTAAATCTACCAAGTGCAGCCACTGGCAACCCGCATCCACAAAGCTTTTGGCTTGCGCGGCGGGGTCATCACTAAACACAGTTGCTGCGCCCATATCGCCTTTGTAAAGGCGGACACAGTTACCATCTTTTAGATCAATCGCTGGGTAAAGGGTTATCATGGTTGCCACCGTAAAAAGCTTTCAAGAAATTTCAAACCAACGCTTTGGCTTTTCTCAGGATGAAATTGTGTGCCAATAATGTTGTCTTGACCAACAATGGCTGTAATGTCCGTCCCATAGTGTGTTGACCCTAACAATGCGCCTGTATCACGAACCTGCATGTGATAGCTATGCACAAAATAGGCGTGGTCTCCAGCCGCTAAGCATTGTGTCACAGGATGCGCTGCACCGTTATCACTTAGGGTTATTTCATTCCAGCCCATGTGCGGAATTTTGAATGATTTATCAGAAGGTTTTATGGCTTGAATATCGCCGTCAATCCAACCAAAACCAGCGTGACTGCCATGCTCATAACTTGTTTTAGCCATCAACTGCATGCCAACACATATCCCCAGAAAAGGGCGTTGTTTAATATGGACATGGCTGTGTACCGCGTCTTCCATACCCTCAATCGCCACCAGTCCATTTCGGCAAGCACCAAAAGCCCCAACACCAGGCAGTAAAATACGGTCAGCCTTTATTATGTCACTGGGCTTGTTGGTCACAAGAATGCGCCTTGCTAGCGCACTATCAGTGGCAGCGCGGTCTAACGCCTTGGCGGCAGAGCGTAAATTGCCTGAGCCATAATCAATAACCACAACAGTTTCAGCCATGTTGAACAATCCTTGCGCTAGGTATGTTAAAAGCCTTAACCTAGCGTTCCTTTGGTGGATGGGACAACCCCAGCCAAACGACTGTCCACAGTTGCTGCACCGCGTAGCGCACGGGCGAGTGCCTTGTAAGCACTTTCAATAATATGATGGCTGTTGCGACCATAAATATTTTCCACATGCAAGGTAAGGCCTGCTGCAAACGCAAAGGCGCGAAAAAATTCTTCAAACAGTTCGGTATCCATACTGCCGATTTTCTCGGTCGGAAAAGTCACATTCCACACTAAAAAGGGCCGACCACTGATGTCAATGGCGGCGCGTGTCAATGTTTCATCCATAGGAATATAAGCATGAGCATACCGCGTAATGCCCTTCAAATCCCCCAAAGCTTGCTTGAATGCCGCGCCCAGTGCAATACCACAGTCTTCTGTCGTGTGGTGACCATCAATATGCAAATCGCCGTTACAGCGCAGTGTGATATCCATTAAGCTATGACGAGAAAGCTGCTCTAGCATATGATCCAAAAAACCTATACCCGTTTTCACATCATAAGCGCCACTGCCATCAATATTGATGTCGGCGTTAATGTCAGTTTCATTGGTTTTGCGAACAACGCTTGCTTTACGCATTGGCTACACTCCACTAAATTTAGCGAAAATCACTATTTCTCGCCTAAAAACAGCGTTTCAATAGCATTCTTAAGGCTTGTGTACCAGACTAGACTTGTCTGTTAGACTAAAAAACGACATGCTCGTATGATTATTGAGACTGTGAACCTTGCAGCGAGCAACTATATTGCATATATGCAAGCATCAAAGTGAATTTAAGTAGAACCCAGTTTTTCAGTAGGATCAACGAATGACCCAGTTTAATGATAAGCTGCCGGCATGGCATGCGACAACGATTTGTAGTGTGCGCAAAAATGGCAAGGTGGTGATAGCAGGCGATGGTCAAGTCAGCGTCGGTGACACTGTGATGAAAGCCAATGCCCGGAAAGTGCGGCATTTGGCGGGTGGTAGTGTGATCGCGGGGTTTGCAGGGGCTACTGCTGATGCTTTTACGTTGTTTGAACGCTTAGAAGCAAAACTTGAGCGCTATCCAGGCCAGCTTGCTCGCGCCTCTGTTGAGCTTGCCAAAGACTGGCGCACCGATAAATATTTACGCCAATTGCAAGCGATGATGATTGTTGTCGATAAAACAACCAGCTTGGTCGTCACAGGTAACGGCGATGTGTTGGAGCCAGAACACGGCGTTGTCGCCATTGGTTCGGGTGGTAATTATGCCCTAGCAGCAGCGCGTGCGCTGTATGACCAAGACCTAAGCGCCGAAGATGTCGCCCGTAAAGCCATGGCAATCGCGGCTGATATCTGTGTATACACCAATGCCAATATTATTTTTGAAAGCCTTGACGAAGACTGAGCGCCTTCACATCCCTTGAATTTTATAATCGGAGCCATCCATCATGAGTAGTTTTTCCCCGCGCGAAACCGTGTCTGAGCTTGACCGTTTTATCATCGGACAAAAAGATGCCAAGCGCGCTGTTGCTGTTGCGCTTAGAAATCGTTGGCGTCGCCAGCAGCTACCTGATGATCTTGCGGAAGAAGTCCTGCCGAAAAATATTCTGATGGTCGGGCCAACGGGTGTGGGTAAAACAGAAATTTCCCGCCGTCTTGCCAAGCTTGCCGATGCCCCCTTTATCAAAGTGGAAGCCACGAAATTCACCGAAGTGGGCTATGTTGGCCGCGACGTAGAACAGATTGTCCGTGACTTGGTGGAAAGCGCCATCACTATGGTCAAGGAAGGCAACCGCAAAACTGTCGCTGCCAAAGCCGAGCTTAGCGCTGAAGAGCGTGTCATAGATGCCTTGTGCGGGGCCGACGCAGGGGATGCGACACGGCAAAAATTTCGCAAGATGTTACGCGAAGGGGGTTTGTCGGATAAAGAAATAGACCTTGAGGTTAACGACACGGCTAATCCTTTTCCGTCGATGGAAATCCCAGGGATGCCAGGGGCATCGATGGGTATGATAGATTTGCAAGATATGCTGGGCAAAGCCATGGGCGGGGCTAAACGTACTGTCACAAAAACCATGAAGGTGTCGGACGCTTATACAGTTTTGATGGCTGAGGAAGCCGATAAGCTGATCGACGAGGAAAGCAGCGTGCGCGATGCGATTGCCCTTGTTGAAAACAACGGTATCGTGTTTTTGGATGAAATCGATAAAATTTGTGCACGGACCGATGCCCGCGGCGGTGATGTCAGCCGCGAAGGTGTTCAGCGTGATCTATTGCCGTTGATTGAAGGCACGGTGGTGTCCACCAAGCATGGCAGTGTTAAAACCGATCATATTTTGTTTATTGCCAGTGGTGCCTTTCACCTTGCCAAACCGTCTGATCTATTACCCGAACTGCAGGGTCGTCTGCCTATTCGCGTTGAACTGCGCGACCTAAGCGAAGAAGATTTCCGCCGCATTTTGACCGAACCAGATTATAGCTTAATACGCCAGTATGAGGCCTTGCTGGGAACCGAAGAGGTCACACTGAATTTTACCGAGGATGGCATTGCGGAAATTGCCCGTATTTCCGCCTATTTCAACGAGAATGTTGAAAATATCGGTGCCCGCCGTTTGCACACTGTGCTTGAAAAAGTCTTGGAAGACATTAGCTTTGAAGCCAGCGATAAAACAGGCATCAGTGTGGATATTAACAAAGACTATGTGGTAACCCATATGGGCGACACGGCTGTTGTTGACGGCGACCTTAGCAAGTTTATTTTATAAGTGCTTTACTCAGCTTCTTTTTGCAGCAAGGCAGGGTCCAATAAGACAGGGCCTGGCCCCTCGCTGGCCAATGTGTCATCAGGATTATAAAGTGGGCAGGTCTTCATCGACAAACAGCCACAGCCAATACAGCCCGATAAACGTTTTTTCAACAGACTAAGGTGCGCGATCCTCGCCGCCAATTTGTCTTGCCACGCTTTTGAAAGCTTTTCCCAGTCCTTTTTAGTCGGTGTGCGCTGATCGGGTAGTGTGTCAAACGCTGATTTAATCTCTGCCAGCGAAATCCCCAAGGTCTGAGCGGTTTTAATGATCGAGACACGGCGAATGACATCAGGGAAATAGCGCCGTTGATTGCCCGTATTGCGCCAGCTGAAAATCAGTCCTTTGTCTTCATAAAAATGCAGTGTCGATACCTTAACACCGCACCGCTTAGCGATTTGCCCGACGGTCCATGTTGGAAACTGTGCCATTTTCCTGTCCTTTTAGAAAAAATAAAAAAACTGCTTTACCTCAAGTTAACTTGAGGAATTATAATAAAGCGAATCAGCACAAACGCAAGCAAAATATGGAGAGACAACATGCAAGCAACACTTATAAATACACAAGCACCAGCAAAACAACATCACAGTGCGAAATCAGCGGCTAGTCAAGATAAACATTTATTTTGGCAGGCTTTGATTAAAATATTGTCTGGCACACTTTCAAAAAAATAATACTCAAATTGCAGAAAACTATAAAAGGAGTAAACCATGATACGTTTGGAACATATTAATTTAGTGATCACCGATATGGAAAGCACACTCGCCTTTTACACGGCGGCTTTTCCTGATTATCACATCAGAAGCGAGGGCGAGGGGACTTGGTACGGTACACCCAGGCGCTGGCTGCATTTTGGTGATGATTATACCTATTTGGCGTTCAGTGATCATGGTCAAGGCAACAATCGTGACCTAAAAGGCCGCACCCCAGGCTTGGCGCATATCGCCTTCGAGGTGACAAATTTAACGGCACTTAAAGCGCGGATGGCAGCAGTTGGGTATGACATTAGCACACAAGGGACTGATAACCCACACAGGGATAATATTTATTATCTTGATCCAGATGGTCATGAAGTTGAATTTGTTGTGTATCACAGTGATCTGGTGGCGGAGCGAAATAATGATAGTGTCGCAGATTAAAATCAGGCTATAAACTATGGATAACTGTCAAAACGTTAGTTCAAAGAGGTCACCCCGTGGTTCATGCAACAGAAGCCTATAATCCAGAAAATATCTTTGCCAAAATTTTGCGCGGCGAAATACCGTGCACGCCTGTGTATGAAGATGACTATGCCCTCGCGTTTCCTGATATTAACCCGCAGGCACCGGTGCATATTTTAGTCATCCCGAAAGGGGATTATGTATCAGCGGCGGATTTTGCCGCAAATGCCCCTCCTGAAATGATCACAGGCTTTATGCGCGCACTAGGTAAAGTGGCCGCTGCGGCAGGGCTGGAGGATAGCGGATACCGCCTTATCAGTAATGCAGGGCCTGACAGCCACCAAGAAGTACCGCATTTGCATTATCATATTTTAGGCGGGCAGCCCGTTGGCCCGCTTGTCGTGAAATAAAATCAGCTCATTTGTTTGCTGTGGTGAAATTTCGGATTTTAGTATTGCAGGCTTTAGCAGTTCGCATGATGATTTTCCCGTCATGCTGAATTTATTTCAGCATCCATGGGTGGTTGAAGCCAGTGTTTGTATTAAAAGGCAATGGACCCTGTCCCTGAAGCTGGCTTTAGCCTACCAAGTTCAGGGTGACGGCTGGGGTTTTAGGCTGACAGTAACATTCCGTTATCAGCTCGTTTTTTTGATGAAAAAATATTGGTGATTGGCGTTACGCATGATGATTTTCTCGTCATGCTGAACTTGGTTCAGCATCCATGAGTGGTTTGGGCTTGTGTTTGCATTATAAGGCAATGGACCCTGAACCAAGTTCAGGGTGACGGTGGGGTTTTAGGCTGATAGTTCTACCGCGTTAATCCATCCCCTTAAGGGTTTAATTCCCGCGCTTCATCGACCAGTAAAATCGGGATGCCGTCCTTTATGGGGTAGGCAAGCCCTGCTTTATGGCTGATCAGCTCCTGCGCGCTCGCGTCATAAGAAAGCGTTTCTTTGGTGACAGGGCAAACAACCAGTTCCAATAGTTTTGGGTCCGCGTGGCTGTGGCTTTGACCAGTGTCAGACGATTCAGGTGATTGGGGGGCTTGGTTTTGCGGATCAGTCATCGGTCACACCTTGTTATAATTCCAGTTGCGGCACGATCAAAAGGATGGCCTTGCGAGAAACAAAAACCTAACATTTATAACATACCAAGGATAGCAAAATCATACCTTGCACGCAGCACCCCTATATCGTTTAATGATGCACTGCAATAAGTGTAAAGGTCCGTAAAATGAATGACATGATTAAATCCGACACGGCCCTTGACCGCATCCGTGCCATTACCCAGATCAAATTATCGGTCGCTGATATTAATCGGGCCATATACGATGATCAGCTCAGCCATCTAGCACGCGCAAAATTGGGGGTTCATCGCTGGAACAACTGGGCCATCTGGGTGTTTAACCATAC
>JABABO010000041.1 GCA_014238195.1 Kordiimonadaceae bacterium
GTTACTTAGATGATCACAATAATTGTAAGCTTCTAGGGCTACGTGATTATAGGCTCTTACTCTTCCGTTTCACGCACATGCGTAATATTTAGACGGCTTTCATCAGGGATGATGCGTGCCCGTGAACCATATATAATAACAACGGGTAGGTTTTTCTCGAGCGGTACATCATCTTTTTGTACCAGCGTGATCAGTTCACCCGCTTCGGTGCGGACCATATATTCGTATCCGCTACCTTTGGTGCCTGATTTTTCAATGCTGTTACCAATAATTCCGCCGAGGATAGCCCCGCCTATTGCACCTACAATATTCTGGGCATCATCGGTCCTTTTGCCCCATGTGGACCCTATTGCGCCGCCGATACCTGCCCCCGCAGTCGTGCCAACGCCTTTATTTCGACCATTAATCTCAACCCAGCGGTAGCTTTCAATCGTGCCTTTTTCTACATGATTTACAGCGCCGACATCGCGGCTGTCATAGGCGTATGGGCTTATGTTTTGTGTGCAAGCCGCTGTTGCTAACATCAATGGAATAACAAGAATTTTTTTATTTAAGTGTAATTTAGCTGTCATGATCAATCCTTTTATTTGCTTAAATGTAATATGATCCATGAAAAAGGCGGTTTTATGACGGGATTATGCCCTTAATTCGGCAGCTAAGTCTAACGGTTCTTAACTTTGGGCTTTATATATAAGCTGAGTTACGATAAACCACTAAATTGATGATAATCTAAGGACACAGAGCTTTTGATGTTGTGGAACAAAGCATATAATTCCCTGAACTTTAAATCTATACGCCGCGCTCTTGTGCCCTCGAAGACACTATCTAGCTATATTGTCAAAATGCATTTAAGTCGTTTTTTTGGCATTCTTTTGGGTCTGACAGCTGTATTGCAACTGTTAGACCTTATGGGCGTATCCGATGATATTTTAGCTGCTGATGGGGCTACATGGCGCGAAATTATTGAGTATATCAGCCTGCGCACCCCCCAGCTCATTGCGCAATTTGTGCCATTCATTGCCTTGCTTGCTACGCTCTTAACTCTGGCGACCCTCAACCAACACAGCGAAGTGATCGTTATGAAAGCCATCGGGCTTTCTGCGCATCGCATCTTGTTCCCCCTTGGGATGGCTTCCTTTATTATTGCTATCAGTCATATGTTTTATAACGAAACAATTGTTGTGGATGCTAATGCCAAGCTCGCATACTGGGCCGATAATGACTATGCCGTTAACCTACCGCCCGAAGAAGCACCGTCAGGTCATGTTTGGATAAAGGAAGGGAATACAATTATTCAAGTCGAAGCGGTCAGCAGGCTGCGAAGCCGTGTTGTGCTCGATAAAGTATCTTTATTTGAGCGCGATGAAGCGGGGAAGCTAATTGCTATGGAGCGCGCTGACTTTGCATGGCACCAAAATGGTCAATGGACTTTGCACGAAGTTAGGCGTTTTGATACTAATTCGCATCTGTTATCCATTGAGCCAGTCGTCAATTGGGATATTAAAACCCGCCCTGAACGTTTTTTAGCCCTTACCGTGAAGCCAGATCAAGTTTCTTTCTTTGCACTTTATAATTCTATTCAGGAACTCAAAAAAGAAGGGCTTCCAACAGATCGACTAATGACCAGCCTTTTACAAAAAATTGCAGGGCCTGCATCTTCTATGTTGATGCCGCTTTTAGCAGCCCTAGCCGCTTTTGGTGTTCACCGTGCTGGTAGCCTTGTCGTGCGCTTAGTCATTGGAATGGCACTTGGATTTAGCTTTTTTGTTGCGGATAATTTCATGTTAGCGATGGGGCAATTTGGTGTTGCACCGCCTTTGCTGGCTGCTTGGGCACCTTTTTTGCTTTTCTTAATTGTTGGTTACATGGTTATTTTTCAAACTGAAGAAGGCAGGAAGCCTGTTGCCCGTCCCATAGATAATTCAGTTGCTAAAGAAAAACAGTGACAAACAAAAAGCAAAACCCATCAACATCGCAAGATAATAAACGGATAGCGTCTGGAGCTGGAAAAGCATTCATTGGCCGTTTAGGGGCACTGATCGAAGCATTTTCTATGATCGCTTTCACATGGGCTTACGGGGCTGTTACTTTTGGCCTATTTGCTGTTTTATGGTCATTTGTAAAAATA
>JABABO010000084.1 GCA_014238195.1 Kordiimonadaceae bacterium
ATAGACGCATTCTGTTCAGCATGAACCCCATAGCTTTGCAAAGCGGCAAGTCCCCCTACAGAAAACCACATTGGTCCTGTCTCAGGTTCTTGGATGAATTGTTGCATGAGTATTTCATGGTTGCCCATCAGGGGAACCAATTTTAAAATTCGATGCTGAAACTGTGCAAAATAGTCGACAACCAAAGCGCTATCACGACCCCGATCAATATAATCACCCAGTGGGACCAGATAGGCACAATGATAGCCCCCGCGGTTTGCAAGGTCTGCTTCAATTTTATCCATCAAAAGTGTCAGCAGGTCCATGCGTCCATGTATATCACCAATGGCGTAAACAAGAACGCCTTCTGGTAACTGCCAATCAGGCATTTCGGGATCGCGCCTAGTAAATAGTCTTCCGCCCAATAACCGAGAAAATAAACCCACACCAATTCCTTTACAAACTATCTATCAGGGATAGCAAGCGTTTTTCAAGAGCGCAAGATAAATGCCAAACGACACCGTTGCACAGATGTCTTAAGGGTCTGCTAACCCGAAGGGTGTGACAGGACGGCGGAGGTCATCCGACAGCAAGGCGCGACCAATTGGCGGCTCCGCCCGGGCCAAGCAATCCCCCCTATGGCAGGAGCGACAAGTCACACCAATCGGTTCTGGGTTAACCGATGAAATATCTGTGTTTTTAGCATAAATCAGCTTATGGGCATGCTGCGATGCGCAACAGAGTGCAACAGCGCGTTCTATCGTTGGCTTGCCATACCCACCACCACCCGCTGTCACTGTCCGTACAATCGAAAAAAACCTCTCCCCCTCTGGCAGTTCAATCCACTGCGTAATAACGCGGCGCGGGGTGCGGAATGCGTTGTGTAATGACCATTTAGGGCAAGACCCCCCATGCCGCGCAAAAGGAAAATTCGCACCGTCAAGACGTTTAGAAACATTCCCTGCCGCGTCAACCCGAATAAAGAAGAATGGCACCCCCGTCTGTCTGCTTTTTTGCAACGTTGTTAATCGGTGCGCCACTTGTTCAAAACTTGCCCCAAATTGGCGGCCAAGCGCTTCAACATCATAATGCAGATTTTTAGCAGCCCGCAGAAAAGCATTATAAGGCATCATAATCGCGCCAGCTGCATAATTTGCAAGGGCCCGCCGTGTTAATTTTTCCCCAGTTTCAGTTTCAAATTGCGTACTCGCTAAAGCATCAGAAAGAAGGTCTGTCATGTCTTGATAAACAATTTGCAGGGCTAATTGAAACGTTGCGCTTGCGTTATCAAGCGCATCATCCAAGACAATTTCTCGACGATGCATATCAAAGCGCCGTGTAAATCCCACCATGACCTCGGCTGGTAAATGTCGAACTTTTAAACGGTGATCAGCAAAGTATTTTTCATACCCCCCAGCTCTTTTAATGGCTTGTGATAAGTTTTCAGCACGGTCATCAATCTCAGCAAAGTAATTCTTACGCGCTGCTAAAAACCGCCGTGCTTCGCTTACTGGATCAGGGCCAGCTGCATCACTGCTGGACTGATCTGCAAGGGCTAATTGCCCTTCTTGATACGTTGTATAAAGGCGAATAACAGCTTCTGCAATGGCTGGAAACGTACTACCAAAATCCTGTATTTCAAGAGGCGAAAGATCTAAGTCTGCAAATAAGGGCGATTTAAAAACCCCTGATACCTGTGCGCTAAAATCATCACCAGCCCCACGTGCTAAAGACGCAATATCCGTGCGGTATATTTCAGCAAGCTTTATAAGCATTGTTGCTGATACGGGGCGTTGATTACTTTCGATCAAAGCAATGTAAGACGGTGATACGTCTAGGTCCTGTGCCATCACGACTTGTGTTAAGCCCAAATCGCGCCTTAAGCGTCTAATCCTTGGACCCATATATATACTGCGATCTTTTGCCATCGTTATCTCCGTGCTTACAAAATATATATTACAAAATTAACAATATTACAAAATATTTTGTAATAATTGACAAGTAAACTTTTTCGAGCGTGCAAAATCTAAATATTTCCCATAGCATCCTTGCCAAGGTCAATCAGCTAAATACTCAGATACGCGGCATGATTTATAATTTAGGAGAAAACAATGCCTTACGACAGAAATGCAGGAACTGTAAACGGAACCAAAACCATGAAATATCAGGATGACATTAAGAATGTGCAAGAATTAATTAGCAGCCATAATGGGACTTGGGATGGCATTGACGCTGAAGCTGTCGCCCGTATGCGGGCGCAAAATCGCTTTCACACAGGCTTAGACATTGCTCGTTATACCGCAGATATTATGCGCAGGGATATGGCAGCATATGATGCTGACCCAGCCAATTATACACAGTCGCTTGGCTGTTGGCATGGGTTTATCGGCCAGCAAAAACTGATCTCTATTAAAAAACATTTTGGTACCACGAAGGGCCGCTACTTATATCTTTCAGGCTGGATGGTGGCTGCACTGCGCTCGGAATTTGGTCCATTGCCAGACCAATCCATGCATGAAAAAACATCTGTTCCTGCGTTAATAGAGGAACTTTACACATTCCTAAAACAAGCGGATGCCCGTGAACTTGGCTTACACTTTGGCGAACTAGACAAAGCGCGCGGTTCAGATGACACAGCGAAAGCGCAAGAAATCCAGGGGAAAATCGATAATTTCCAAACCCATGTTGTGCCCATTATTGCTGATATTGATGCGGGTTTTGGGAACGCAGAAGCAACCTATCTGCTTGCTAAAAAAATGATCGAAGCGGGTGCCTGCGCCTTGCAAATTGAAAACCAAGTCTCAGATGAAAAACAGTGTGGTCACCAAGACGGTAAAGTCACTGTTCCTCATGAAGATTTTCTCGCCAAAGTTCGTGCTTGCCGTTACGCCTTCCTAGAAATGGGCGTTGAGGATGGCATTGTTGTAACGCGCACCGACAGTTTAGGTGCTGGCCTAACAAAACAAATCGCTTATTCTACAAAATCGGGCGATATTGGCGATCAATATAATAGTTTCCTTGACTGTGAAGACGTTGCGCCAAGCGACCTTGCGCCCAACGATGTTATGCTGAACCGTGATGGCAAGCTGATGCGCCCCAAACGCTTGCCTTCAAATCTATTCCAATTCAAATCTGGTACTGGCGAAGACCGTTGTGTACTGGACTGTATTACCTCACTGCAAAATGGTGCTGACCTGCTATGGATAGAAACCGAGAAACCACATGTGGATCAAATCGCTGGTATGGTTGACCGAATTCGTAATGTTATTCCAAATGCAAAGCTTGTTTATAATAATTCCCCATCCTTTAACTGGACCTTAAACTTCCGCCAGCAGGTTTTTGATGCATGGGAGAGCGACGGCAAGGATGTATCGGGTTTTGACCGTGCTAATTTGATGAGCATTGACTATGATAATACTGATCTGGCGGCAGAAGCAGACGAAAAAATCCGCACTTTCCAGCGTGATGGATCAAAGCGGGCAGGGATATTCCACCATTTGATTACTTTGCCAACATATCACACAGCAGCCTTATCAACGGATAACCTTGCGAAGCAATATTTTGGTGACGAAGCTATGCTAGGCTACGTTAAGCAAGTACAACGCCAAGAAATTCGCCAATCTATTGCCTGTGTGAGGCACCAAAATATGGCTGGGTCTGATATTGGCGATGCGCATAAGGAATATTTCGCGGGTGACGCAGCCCTAAAAGCCAGCGGCGAAGACAATACTATGAACCAATTCGGTTAATCCGCCCAAAAATTGCCGTTTTCCTTGATTTGGGAAACGGATACTATAATTATAGCTATAAGAAATCCTGCAACAATCCCCCAAAAGCGCCAAGGTTTTTATTATGATAAAACGGATTGAACAAAACGGTTTATCCATAGACGCGGAACTCCATGAATTTATTGAAAAAGAAGCCATTCCAGACTCTGGTATTTCTGCTACAACCTTTTGGGCAGGGCTCGCTTCGCTGCATAATTCATTCGGGCCGCAAATAAAGCACGCACTTGCAATCCGAGCTGATCTGCAAGCCAAAATAGATACGTGGCACAAGCAAAACCCCGGGGCGCATTATGACCGAGTTGCTTACAAGAAATTTTTGCAAGACATTGGCTATTTGGTTGAAGAAGGACCGGCCTTCAAAATTCAAACCCAAAATGTTGACCCAGAAATATCAACCATTGCTGGACCGCAGCTTGTTGTGCCTGTGATGAATGCCCGTTTTGCACTGAATGCTGCTAATGCCCGCTGGGGTAGCTTGTATGATGCCTTTTATGGCACAGATGTTATTCCACAGGATAAGGGTCTTGAAAAAACAAAGGCTTATAACACAAAACGCGGTGCGGTCGTTGTTGCAAAAGCAGCCGCATTTCTTGATGATGCGGTTCCGCTAGATGGGCTTAGTCACAGTGATGTAGAGGGTTACAGCATTTCGGCAGGCCTACTGATAGCTCAGGGCAAAAACAGTGCACCTATTTCTTTAGTATCACCCGAAAAATTTATGGGATTCACGGGAACAGAAACAGCCCCGACATCGATATTACTGCGCAATAATGGTCTGCATATTGAAATTCAAATCGACCGTGGGGGCCCTATTGGCGCAGCCTCGCCTGCTGGTGTAAAGGATATACTCATTGAATCTGCCCTGTCGACGATTCAGGACTGTGAAGATTCTGTCGCGGCAGTTGACGGCGTGGACAAAACTATTGTTTACCGAAACTGGCTTGGCTTGATGAAAGGCAGCCTATCAGAAGCTTTTATGAAAAACGGTCAAGACCTAACCCGTACACTTAATCCAGACCGCCACTATATATCCGCAGATGGCAAAAAACTAACCTTACCAGGGCGTAGTTTGCTATTAGTGCGTAATGTAGGGCATCTGATGGCAACACCAGCTGTGCTTGATTCTACAGGTGCAGAAATATCCGAAGGTTTGCTTGATGCATTGGTGACAAGCTTATGCGCCCTCCATGACTTACAAAAAAACGGCAAAAATTCTAACAGCAGAAGCGGCAGTGTTTATATCGTAAAGCCCAAAATGCATGGCCCTGATGAAGTCGCATTGACGGACGCGATCTTTGCCCATGTGGAAGACATATTAGGGATGGAACGTTACACTTTAAAAGTCGGGGTGATGGACGAAGAACGTCGAACTACTGTGAATTTAAAAGAATGCATACGGGCTGTCAAAAACCGCTTAGTGTTTATTAACACGGGCTTTTTGGACCGTACGGGTGACGAAATTCACACCAGTATGGAAGCAGCAGCATTCCTATTAAAAGACAAAATCAAAGACCAAGCATGGATCAAAGCTTATGAAGCTTGGAATGTGAATATCGGCTTAGAGTGTGGTTTGCAAGGAATAGCCCAGATCGGCAAAGGCATGTGGGCGATGCCCGATGAAATGGCCCGCATGATGGAAAGCAAGATAGATCATCCTAAAGCTGGGGCAAACTGTGCATGGGTGCCTTCGCCAACAGCCGCGACATTACATGCGTTGCATTATCATCGTATATTAGTTTCTGAACGCCAGCACGACATTGCAAGCGAGCCGCGGGCCAGCCTAGACGATATTTTATCTGTGCCACTGATGCAAACCAATGATTTGACCACCGCGCAGATACAGCAGGAACTGAATAATAATGCCCAAGGCATATTGGGATATGTTGTACGCTGGGTTAATCAAGGTATTGGATGTTCTAAAGTCCCCGACATCAACAATGTCAGTTTAATGGAAGACCGCGCCACTTTACGTATTTCCAGCCAGCATATTGCAAATTGGTTGCATCATGGTATTTGTACACCAGAACAAGTTTCAGACACACTAGAGCATATGGCAAGTGTGGTTGACGAGCAAAACGCTTTAGACCCTCATTACACCCCCATGGCCCCTAACTTTGCTGGTAGCGTAGCCTTTCAAGCAGCTGCAGACCTTGTGTTCAAGGGGCGGGAACAGCCCAGCGGCTACACGGAACCCCTGTTACATCAACGCCGCTTAAAAGCCAAAGCCATAGGCATTTAAGTAACCACACTCATGACTTGCATAAACATATCTTGCTGTGGTAGCAGTCGGTACTTTACCGTTTTAGGACCGCCCCTTTAAACAGGGATGATCTGTTCAGCGTATCAGTTCAAGTATCAAGCTTTAAGAATTTTTGGATCGCCGCCATAATCACAGCATAGTGACGACGCGAAACGTCGGCATCAGGCATATAGGCGAAAGACCCATGAAAAGCCCCTGCAAAGACGTGTAGATCAGTTGCAGTTCCGTCCCCCATCATGCGCTGGGCATAAAATATACCTTCATCCCTGAGTATATCTTCCCCTTCAACTGTCACTACAGCTGGCGGCAAGCCAGACAGATCAGGGGCAAGCGAGGGCGAAGCATAAATGGGAATGTTGCCTTTGCAGTTTCTTAGGTAACTTGCCCATGCTTTGCGGGCTATGGTTAAATGCCACACTCGCGGATCATCCAAACAGGTGCTTGACTGTGTTTCAAAGCGGTAGTCAATGCACGGGATCATCAAAAGTTGTCCTTGTAATGCCGGGCCTTTTTCGTCACGGGCTTTTAATGCAACACCAGCGGCATATGCCCCACCAGCGCTAATACCGCCCACCATTAAACGGTTTTGGTCGAACATTGGGTTTAAAGCTGCCCAAAGATAAGTTTGATAGCAATCATCAAAACCAGCAGGATAAGGGTGTTCTGGTATTTTACGATATTCAACAGCGACAATCGCACACCCAAG
>JABABO010000216.1 GCA_014238195.1 Kordiimonadaceae bacterium
GAATAATAAAATCATTATTCATTGGTCTCGCTTTTATGTCGGTTCGACTTATCAATGAATAATAAAATCATTATTCATTGGTCTCGCTTTTATGTCGGTTCGACTTATCAATGAATAATAAAATCATTATTCATTGGTCTCGCTATATGTGTTATAAGCAAATCATATGGTCAAGTTCAAAAATAATCAGCATACACGCGCTGGGCATAATATGCAGCGCCTTGCGGGCGTCGAACGATTGTTTTTTTTGACTGATTTAACCCGAGTAGCTGACCCTGTTGCAGTTTGTAAAATTTTACCACGCGAAACATGTGTAATATTACGTGATTATGATCACCCTGATCGCACCGCATGGGCTAGGGCTTTGCGGCGCGTGACGCGCTCGAAAAACCAAAAGCTATTAATCGCAGGCGATATCAAACTTGCCCGTCGGGTTGGCGCTGACGGTGTACATCTGCCCGAATATCAATTACAAAGAAACTTAAAACCAGACGGCTTTACTATAGTAACAGCGGCTTGCCATGATAGGCGCGCGCTTATGAAGGCATCTAAAATCGGCGTTGATTTCGCATTGGTGTCGCCTGTGTTTCCAACGCAGTCACATGTGGGCGCAAGACACTTAGGTCTTAGCGGCCTAAAAAAGCTGCAACGTATGAGCTGCGTGCCTGTGGTTGCTTTGGGGGGACTGAATGAAAAAAATGTTGCCAGCTTAAAAGGTTCAGGTCTAGCTGGTGTTGCAGCTATAGACGGTTTAAGTCACAGATTAGCTTAGTCACTGTAAATAACATCGTCTGTGATTTTGACAGCAATGCAGCGCAAAAATTTGCCAATACAAGGCCCTTGAACACATTCACCCGTGCTTGGTTTAAACAAAGCCCCATGTGTTCGGCATATTAAATATTGGTCGTTCATATCCATAAAGCGGTCATCAAATAAATTTAACGGCGTAAGGGCATGGGGGCAGCTGTTTTCATAGACATAAATATCACCTCCTAAGCGTTGCACGAGTATTTTTACCATATGTTGCCCGTCTTGAAAGGTGACATCAAGCCCGCCGTGGCTTGGTAACATACTGGTTTTTGCGATCATTGTCCCGCGCTCAGGTCCCCCTAAAAGATCATGCAAATGCACTGGCTTAACCATGATGTTTCCCTGATTTATGCGGATTAGAGTGTTTATTTAGGGATCCAGTTTCCAACAACACCGTTCCAAGGCACAATCGTCACCGTTTCAAAAAGGCCCGCTTTGGCATAAGGATCATTTTCTGCGAACAATTTAACGGCCGCTTCGCTTGCGGCTTCTAAGATAAGGATACTGCCGCAGGGGGCTGGCTCTAAGCCCTCTGATGTCATAATAGGGCCACCAATTTTAAGACGGTCACCCGCGCTTTTTAAGTAGTCAAGGTGCGCAGGCCTAGTTTCTTTGCGGATCAGTAAGCTATTTTCTTTGTCGTGTGCGGTAATAACATATAACATTATGTTCTCCCTATGGTGTTGGTTTTTAAATGTTAATCAGCTTCTTTTATGAAAGGCCGTGACAAAAGATCATTGGTAACTTTCTGAGCGTCTTGTCCTTCTTTTAAAATCTTATAAACAGCGCAAACGATTGGCATGGATATACCACGGTCTTTAGACGTTTTATAAACAATATCCACTGTATGGGCTCCTTCTGCAACACTGTTGCGTTCCTGCATGATGTCGCTCAGGCTACGGCCTTCACCGATGGCTTTGCCTAGGCTCATATTACGGGACTGCGTTGAAGAACATGTTAACATCAAATCACCAAGGCCCGATAAGCCCATCAATGTTTCTCGCTTGGCCCCAAATGCCAGGCCAAAACGCACAATTTCAGCTAAGCCACGTGTGATGACAGCGGCGCGGGCGTTTTCACCAAGACCTAAGCCCACAACAATCCCCGTTGCAATGGCGAGAATATTTTTAATTGCCCCACCGACTTGGGCGCCAATGATGTCTGTACTGGTGTATGGACGGAAATTTGGCATGCCTAAGCTACGGACTAGGGACAGCGCCAAATTTTCATCAGCCACAGCCAGCGTAAGGGCGCAGGGCAGATTTTGCACGACTTCTGCCGCAAAGGTCGGACCAGATAAAACCCCAACGGGATTGCTAATTTCTTCGCTTAAAACGTCGCTCATAAATTTACCAGTGCTGACCTCAATGCCTTTCGAGCAAATCAATATAGGTGCCGCTGGATTTATATGTTGCTTAAGTGCTTTAGCTGCCGTGCGTAAATGTTGGGCAGGGCTAACAATTAGTATAACGTCAGACATGTTCAACGAAGCCATGTCTGTTGTTGCCCTCAAATCTTTATGCAATGTGTGGCCTGATAAAAAAACCGTATTTTCATGGGTTTTGTTGATCGCAGTAACCACGTCGTCTTCGCGTGCCCAAATGACAGTGTTTTTGCCTGATAGTGCTGTCATGTTTGCCAAAGCAGTACCCCAAGCCCCAGCCCCAACAACACCAACATTTTGCAAGGCATGTGTTTTTTGACTATTGGCAGCGTGCGCTGTGGGTCTTTTCAAGGCGGCCCCCTTAATATTTAAGCGTTATAAGTATCATTTAACCTTGGTCTTTTTTTTACGATAGCTTGATTGGCAATGAAAGCAAAGCTTCATTATAGGCTTATGCCTTGGCACCTTTCCGGCCTGAGCCAATCATCGGCGCTGCCCTGTGATCAAGTGGCCAACGGGGGCGCGGACTTATGTCCTGATCATCAATCGAGGGGTCTTTGACAAAGCGCTCAAGTGCTGCCCAAGCAATCATGGCACCGTTATCTGTGCAAAGGGCGAGTGGCGGGGCGTAAAAATCCATAGTCTCGTTATCCATTAATGTTTTTAAAGCATCCCTTATATGTTTGTTCGCTGCAACACCGCCTGCAACAACAAAGGGTAATCGGTCTTCTGGCATTTGGTGATTTATGCGAAAAATGTGAACAGCTTTTTTCATACGGTCACACAGACATGCAGCCATTGTGGCTTGAAACGAAGCACAGAGGTCGTTTCTATCATTATCATACAACAAACCCCGTTTAGCAACGCAGGCCTCAGCGGCGCGGCGGACAGCAGTTTTCAAGCCTGAAAATGAAAAATCGCAACCAGGTTTGCCAACAAGCGGGCGCGGTAGATTAAAACGTGTGGCATCCCCAGACAGTGCCGCGCGTTCGACATTTGGCCCGCCAGGATACTTTAGCCCTAACAGCTTTGCGGTTTTGTCAAAGGCTTCCCCCGCAGCATCATCAATGGTGGTACCCAGACGGGTAAATTGATTGATGCCTGCTACGTCTAATATTTGACAGTGACCGCCAGAGACTAACAGCAACAGATACGGAAAAGAAATATCATTGGTTAAGCGTGTAGTGAGCGCATGACCAGCTAAGTGATTAACAGCAATGAAGGGTTTGTCAGCAGCCTTGGCAATTGCCTTCGCAGTCATAACCCCAACCATCAAACCCCCAA
>JABABO010000076.1 GCA_014238195.1 Kordiimonadaceae bacterium
AAACCGCTTGCCCGGTCCTATGGTCTTAGTCAACGTGACCTTGCCCAGCAAGTTCGTGCAGCTTTTTTTGGGGCCGAAGCAGTACGCGTGCAAAGGGACCGTGAAGAAATTCAGGTACGGGTCCGCTTACCCAAATCGGAACGTGCTAATTTGGAAGCTTTAAAATCGCTGCGCATTAAAGTGGGCGATGGCTTCGTCCCGATTGTCAATTTGGCTGATATAAACGTTGAACCAGCACCCGCCGCAATAAACCGCATTGATGGGCGCAGAATTTACACTCTGACATCAGACGTTGACCGAAGTATCGTCACAGCTGGTATCGTCACATCACAGATTTTAGGGCCAGTTTTTGATGATTTAAGCCAGAAATATAACGGCTTACATATTACATTATCAGGGGACCAAGACGAGCAAGCCCAATTAGCCCCAGCACTTGGCACAAATTTTTTAATTGCGATAACAGCTATTTATATTTTACTCGCGCTTAGTTTTGGGTCTTATAGCCAGCCTGTGATCGTAATGATGGCAATACCCTTTGGCTTCATGGGGGCTTTGATCGGTCATGCACTGTTGGATATGGAAATGACACTGCTTAGTATTTTTGGCGTGATTGGCCTAAGCGGTGTGATTATCAATAATAGTTTAATGGTGATTACATTTATTAACGAGCGATTAGACAGGGGCGAGGATGCCCATACAGCTATATTAGAAGGCACTTTGCAGCGCTTCCGCGCTATCCTACTGACAACATTGACAACATTCCTAGGGGTGGCGCCCTTGATTTTGGAAACAAGCATACAAGCAGCGTTTCTAATACCCACGGCTGTCTCGCTTGGCATGGGGATTGTGATCGGTACTTTTGTTCTGATTTTTTCACTTCCTGCCTTTGCGCTGCTTCATTATAAATTATTTGGCCGGGCGCATTAGCAACTCTAGAATAATGTTTCTATGACTATGTCTGCCTTTCTCCTTTTCGCTAGTCACCAGATCAGAGGGTTGTTAAGCTAGTTTCAGCATAAGAAAGGGACAATCATGCCATTTGTGCAATCACTGAGTTGCTATCCCGTTAAATCAATGCAAGGGATTAGCTTACAAGAATCCATAATCACACCATCGGGGATGCCGCATGATCGGGGTTTCATTGTGGTGAGTAAACAAGGCCGTGTGATTACAGGCCGTGAAGCCCCAAAACTGGTTTTGGTCAAACAGTCCATAAACACTGAAAATCATGTAGTTCTAAAGGCTGAGGGGTATGAAAACTTGGTGCTAGATCAGGAATCGGGGAAAATAGCCGCCTTTGATGTCTGGAAAGACCCTAGCCTTGGTGCGGATATGGGCGATGTTGCTGCTGGTTGGATAAACAATGTTCTAGGCAAAGCTGCCCGCATTTATAAATCAGTAAAGCGGGAACCCGTGCTGCCAAACGAAACACCGCAATCTTTTGTCGATACCGCGCCTTTATTAGCGATTAGTATTGCCTCCCTTGATGATCTAAACAGCAAGCTGGCTGACCCTGTAGCAGCTGATAACTTTCGCCCCAATATTGTCATCAATGGTGTGGACACGGCGTTCAGCGAAGATACATGGGCAGAAATTCAAATTGGCGAGCTAGTGTTTGATGTTTCGTGGGGGTGTTCACGCTGTATTTTCACGACTGTTGACCCGGATTTAGGCGTAAAACACCCAGAGCAAGAACCCATTAAAACCCTTAAATCTTATCGGCAAATGGCTGATAAGCGTTTATATTTTGGCCAGTATTTAGTACCGCAAAACAAGGGAAAAATAAGCGTTGGTGATGAAGTTCATGTGACGAAAACACGCAGTAAGCTGATCACACTTGAAGAAAAACGGCAACAATATCAATGAGCGTGTCTGGCTTGCATGTAAAAATATCTAAAGCGCACAAATGGGTGAGCTTACTGCTTGTTGTGCAATTATTGTTCTGGACACTTGGCGGTGTGGTAATGAGCTGGATTCCCATCGAAATGGTTCGCAGTGAACACCGTGTCGCACAACAGCCCCCGATCAATATGCAGCAATTTGGGCAGACCCTGTCACCCAGCAAAATTGCCGCGCAGCAGGACATAAAGTTTTATACCGAAGCACGATATAAAATGCTACTGAACACACCTGTAGTCCAGTTAAAGTCTAACGCTGAATGGCAGATCTTTAATGCACTTAACGGCAAACCCTTTGCACCAATTGACCAAGATACAGCGATGAAGATCGCAGCACAGGACCTGATCGGTAATCCTATGCCCTTAGAAGCAATATGGATGACAGCACCGAATACAGAATATCGTGGGCCACGGCCCGTGTGGCAAGTACAGTTCAGGGACGATGTTAATACCACGCTCTATGTATCTCCAAACACAGGCCGGGTAATTAGTCGGCGCACTGATATTTGGCGGATATATGATTTTTTATGGATGCTTCATATTATGGATTACGACGAACGTCATGATTTTAACAATCCATTATTGATGGCCACATCCCTAAGTGCATTACTATTTGTATGCACTGGAGTGATGATGATAGGGTACCGTTTTCGCAAGCGGGATTTCGAACGTTCTAAAACACGGCGTTGAGTATTTTTACAAAGGGAGGACTATATCATGAGTGAAATAGCAGATTTATTTAGCCTGAAAGGCCAAACAGCAATGGTAACAGGGGCGTCCAGCGGTATTGGTGCGCATTTAGCACAGACATTAGCCAAGGCTGGTGCCAATGTTGTGCTGTGTGCGCGGCGCACCGACCGACTTGAAGCTTTAGCAGCTAAAATCGAAGCCGCTGGCGGTAACGCGCTTGCAGTCGTTATGGATGTCAAGGATGATAATACCATTACGGCTGCCTTTGATACCGCAGAAAAAGCCTTTGGCACCGTGACGGTTTTGCTGAATAACGCTGGTGTGGCAGATGCAAAGCTAACCGTGAATGATACCAATGAAAGCTGGGATCATGTCATGGACGTGAACTTAAAAGGCGTTTGGCGCGTTGCAAAAGAAGCGGCTGTCCGCATGATGAAAGCAGAAGTTGGCGGCAGCATTGTAAACACAGCTTCAATATTAGGGATTGGCACGCAAAAGGGATATGTGACATACGCAACAGCAAAATCAGGCGTGATTCATATGACAAAAACTATGGCTCTTGAATGGCAAAAAGCGGGGATTAGGGTGAATGCACTTTGCCCAGGGTTCTTTGTAACAGAAATTAACGAGCACGCTTTAGACACCGACATTGGTAAAGCAACCTTGCTGCGCAGTCCAGCAAAACGTGCTGGCCAACTGCATGAATTAGACACCCCCGTATTAATGCTTACAAGTCCAGCTTCATCGTTTGTTACGGGTGTTGCACTGCCCGTTGATGGTGGTCACAGTGTGGCGATGATTTAAGGTATCGGCCGATAATTTACCTAGACGATCTTATCAATTCGCTTTCATAACGAAAATGATATGACCATTTGCTCTATACTACTATAGTTGGTATACTGCCCTAATAAAATAAGGGGATAGGACTATGATGAAACGAATTTCGGCATTATTATTAGGGTTGATGCTTGCGGCCTGTATGCAAACCAACAGCATTACAGGTCGTAATCAATTTATTACTATTCCCGCTAAACAAGATGCGATTATGGGGGCGCAAGCGTTTGCCGAAGTCTCAAAAAACGCACCAGTGCTTCGCAAAGGGGCAATGGCTGACCGCGTTAAGCGTATTGGCGATAGGATTGCGCGCATCTCTGATGCCCCTAATATGGCGTGGGAGTTTGTCGTCATTAATGAACCAGTTTTAAATGCCTGGGCCTTGCCTGGCGGTAAAATCGCCATATACCGTAAAATGCTCGATAGCTTTAATACGGATGCTGAAATTGCTGCCATTTTGGGGCATGAAGTTGCCCATGCGGTTCTACGTCATGGGGCAGAGCAAGTCAGCCGTGCTCAATTGCAACAGCTCATTATTGTTGGTTTAGGTGTTGCAACGGCTGCTGCAACAGAAGACAAGCACACAACGCAACTTGCTATGCAGCTTGGCACGCTGGCAGCGGCTGGGTTTGTGGCGCTTCCCCATAGCCGCAACATGGAACTTGAAGCCGATGATATTGGCACGGTTTATATGGCACGGGCTGGCTATGACCCGCGTTTTGCGATAGCCGTTTGGCAAAAGATGAAAAACCTAAAGGAGGGGGCTGAGCAACCACCAACATGGCTTTCAACGCACCCCAATGATGATAAGCGTATCGAACGTTTAACGTCGAAAATGGGGTTCTATCAAGGGGAATATCACCGCGCAATCGGTAGCCAGTAATATTACAGCGCTTAGATTAATACGGTATTGGCCTGAATAAAAGTTACTGGCCTGAAGAAAAGTTACTGGCCTGAAGAAAAGTTACTGTCCCGAATAATCAAAACCGATATCAATCGCTGCTGCGCTTTGGGTTAAGCGGCCAACAGAAATATAATCTACGCCAGTTTCCGCAATCGCGCGGATGTTTTGCAAGTTGATGCCACCAGAGGCTTCGCAAGGTATGCGACCCGCAACCAGATCGAGCGCAGCTGATAGCATGTCCGTATCCATATTATCTAAAAGCAAACTGTCTGCGCCAGCATCAACCGCTTCACGCACTTGTTGTAAGGTATCGCATTCAACTTGAATGTCTTTGCGATGTGATTTTTTGGCAGCCATAACCGCTTTACTAACCGAACCCGCGACTGCAATGTGATTATCTTTTATCATTATGGCATCATACAACCCCATCCGATGGTTTTTGGCACCACCAACGTTTGCTGCATATTTCGCCAAACATCTTAGATTTGGAATGGTTTTACGGGTATCCAGCAGTGTGGCGCTTGTCCCTGCGA
>JABABO010000172.1 GCA_014238195.1 Kordiimonadaceae bacterium
TTATTGGTCTCGCTATATAGTCAAAATTTTTACGGCTTCACTCAGCATTAAAAAACACCAAAGCCCCATCATGCGATCATGATGGGGTGTATTTTTTAAAAACGGATGCTTAAATCTTAATTAAAGGCTTCATCCCAAGTGCCGCGCGTTGCCGCTTTTGAATATTCCGTTGCCCGATTTTCAAAGAAATTTGTGTGCTCAACCGCATTAAGCATATTATCAAGCCAAGGCAATGGATTTTCTTCAATATGATATTGTTCGGCCAGTCCAAGCTGATTAAGGCGACGGTCACCGATGTAACGAATATAATTTTTCACATCAGCCGCCGCTAGCCCTTCTATAGGACCAAGACCGAAAGCCAAATCAATGAAGGCATCCTCGTGATGAACAATGGTTTTGCAAGCTTCAACCAATTCTTGATCAAAGGTTTCATCGCGAATTTCAGGGTGCTCCTCGCATAAGGTATGGAATAACTTAATGATGCTTTCGCAGTGCAAACTTTCATCGCGCACCGACCAGCTAATAATTTGCCCCATGCCTTTCATCTTATTAAAACGTGGGAAATTAAGCAGCATAGCAAAACTTGCAAACAGTTGCAGCCCTTCGGTAAAAGCGCCGAACACAGCCATGGTTTTAGCCACCGAACGTAAATCATCCGATCCAAATTGCTGCATATAGTCAAATTTATCCTTCATTTCTTTATAGTCTAGAAAAGCCGAATATTCAGATTCAGGCATACCAAGCGTATCCAATAAATGGCTGTAGGCTGCGATATGGATCGTTTCCATATTGGAAAATGCCCCCAACATCATTTGCACTTCCGTCGGTTTAAAGACCTGTGAATAATGCTTCATATAGCAATTGTTTACTTCGATATCACTCTGGGTAAAAAAACGAAAAATCTGTGTTAACAAATTGGTTTCAGATTCAGATAGCTTTGTCTGCCAATCTTTCACATCTTCCGCTAAGGGGACTTCTTCTGGCAGCCAATGAACTTGCTGCTGTGTGAGCCAAGCTTCATAGGCCCAAGGGTAACGGAAAGGTTTATAAACGTGGCGTTCTTCTAGAAGGGACATTTGTGTTGCTCAGCTCATGTTACAAGGAATATACGAAGCGCATTTCACGTTCGCTTTATTGTCTTTACTGTTAAAGAGTTTCAAAACCGATAACAAGATCAAAGATCAGATATTTATTTCTTGTTTTCACCAATAGAACACCACTTAGCTTCCTATAGATGGGTGGTCAACATAGTCTTTAGTTTCGATTATTTGATTTAGATGAACCGCAAATCACGCGCATGATTTTTAGCGAACAAAAGCATTACATACGACACACAATCTTATCGCAGATTTTTTTAACGGATGAGTAAAGTGCCTCAAGTACGAAGGGAATAATGTTAAAGACCCTGGATGGGGTCTAATTCTGCAGTGCGATTTAGAGATACCCGCTAAGAAAGTCATTTCTTGTTCCGTTACTGGTGTTAAAAAATCAATACAGCCTTCTGGATCTGGTGCTTTTTTCTCGTCTGGGACTTCAACATAGTAAACGCCGCTGATACTAGCACCACGATGAATGTGGGGTGTCTGATAATCACCCCCCCGTGTTAAAGCGAGCCAGCCTTGCAATTGGATCGATTTAACATTCTTGCTGGCACCCATCTCATCAATATACTCACGCAGCGAATCCGTAAACAAGTTACGCACCCGATTGATGCCAGGAAGTTTTTGCTCAAATAAAGTTCCGTCTGTGTAAAACCCACCTTGGTGAGCACGCCCCACATCGCTTGACTGTTGCTGTTCTTCCAAACTAAGGGCTGTTTGCAATAAATCCTTATTTAAAGAATCCGTGCTGGGATAATTTCTAAAATAAATCGGAGTCGCAAAAATATTTTCTACGGGTGAAGGCATTACACTTTTCCTCTGTTTGCCGCATTAAGAATTTTAATTCTAGCTTGTCGAATATAATCAGATAAGTCTTTATTCCCACTTTTAGCAATCTGGTTTTCTAACATCTCAAGCTGTCCCCATGTATCATTTCGAAGATCTGGGTGGTGATTTATTATCAATGGCTCTGCAGGAGTACGGCCTTTATTACCACCGCGCCAATTCCAGTGATCCCCTAAGATCGCGTAATCCAATTGAAAACGATTAACGGCTGGGCTGAAGTGAGGTGCCATAGCTCTTTGGTCTGAGGCATTTAAGCGCTTTTGCTCCTCCGTACCATTAAGTGCCACATTATTTCGATAACTCTGAAGCATTGCTTCAAACAGTGATAGCGTCTTTCTTGTTTTTTTATAGGCTATCATCCCATTATTAAACATGGGCATACCGTATAATTGTCTATCCTTACTGTTGTCTAATTCTGTGGCTACCATAGCAATTTCTACACGGTCTAAAAGTGTGAACAAATTGCCCAATTTATGGGCTTGTAGCCTTAAATCAACATCCAATGAAAGGGTCTTTTCAAAGGGCGAATTCAGCAAATTTTCAGTCCGACGTAATAAGGGTTCAACAAATGGAAAATGATAAACCCCTTGTTGCAAAGGCCCTTGTGCAATCACATTTTGAAAAAAAACAGGATGCACAAGTGGGTGGTCTGGATTATCAGTATATAAGACTATGGGTATTTTTTTTCAAAACGCCGTACAGACGCAACCGCCAAAATTGCTTGCGCAAAATAAGCATGCCCCCCATATACCGAAAAAATAATGCCCTCACTCATAAGGCATGATTTACAATCAAAATTTTTTGGACACAAGCACTATTATTCAAGCTGATAGCTTTTCTAACACAATTTTCAGGGTATCGGTGCCTAGCTCCTCTTTTTTACCAATCCTATACCCATAGGCGGTAGAACAGTGAAACTGTCAAGGGAGGCAAAATGGCCAGTGTCAAGAATCTTTCTTGCATTTGCTTTAAATACAACAGACCAAAAATCTGTTTCTGCTACAATGCCCGATGCACTTCGAAAGTCTTCAACTCATATCTGTTTCACTGCAAATGGGCTCCCTGCCTGTAAGATGCTTTAGTAATTACAAGTTGACATATTTTGATGTTTGTAGATTATTATAAAGTTAAGAGAAACTAAATATAAAAATTTTGGGAGGAACTTGATATGAAAAGGACTAATCGGAGCTTAAAAGTTTTTTTGGCCACCACGTGCCTCTCTGGTTTTGGTGTTGCGGCACAGGATGTTAACGAGCTCGCACTTGAAGAAATAATGGTTACGGCACAAAAACGCCAGCAGGGTTTACAGGATGTACCTATTTCCATTTCCGCAGTCACTGGGGAGAAAATTTCGCAAGCGGGTATACAAGACCTCGGTGATTTGTCTTCTATTGTTGCCAACTTTCAAATTAACGAAGACCCTATCGGGGACAAGGTGAATATCCGAGGCATTCAGTCGGGGAACAATGCAGGAATTGAACAGTCCATTGGGATTTATGTTGATGGTGTTTATCGAAGCAGAGGTATTCAATCACGGTTCGCATTTCTTGATGTTGAACGGGTCGAAGTTCTGCGGGGCTCGCAGGGTACTTTGTTTGGCAAGAACACCATTGGCGGCGCCCTAAATATAACATCAGCGAAACCGACGCAGGAGTTTGAAGGAAAGGCTTCGGCCAGCTATAATATTAATCATGAAGATATAGGGCTTGAAGGGATGGTTTCTGGTCCGATTTCAGATACCATACGGGCGCGGGTTGCTGGTGTATACCGCGATATGAATAAGGGCTGGCTTTTAAATGAGCATTATGGGGAAGGTTCCCCGCAGCGGGAAGAGTGGGCAATCCGGGCATCGGTAGATTGGGATGTACAGGATAACACTAAGGTTAGTTTGCGGTATGAAAAGGGCGATTTTGATGTTGCGGCTCAGGCCTTTTCAACACTACAGGCAGGTCCGCTTGCTGCGTTTGGTGCACAGGATAATGGCTACCGGACAACTAACATTGGAGATTCTGGTTTTCCAGCATTTGGGTTCGGCCCTTTTATCGATCTGGGTTCGGCGGGTACCAACACTGGAAATAGCGAAGATATTTCTATTGGTATCGAGGCTGACCTCGGAGAGGTTGGTGTCGTAAATATATTAGCCGCAAATTCTAAATATGAATTTGATCGTGATCTTGATGCAGACTTTGGTCCTATTCCAGGTCTGTTTTTTGGGGAAGAGGAAGAATATGATCAGAAAAGCCTTGAATTCCGTCTCGTATCACCTGATGGAAATAAAATCGAATATATTGTCGGTGCCTATTATCAGGACTATCATTTAAACGCGGAGGCAGACACTGATTTCAATGTGCCTTTCTTTCATGCAATTTTAAAAGCTGGATGCGCGGGCGCAGGTGTGGACCCCACCCAGTTTCTGGTTAATCTTGGTGGAACGCTTGCTGGTGACGCCGCTTCCTCTGCTGGCCTTTTGGAGCAAGCGCAATCAGCTGGCAGCGCAGCAGCCCTTCGCACCTGTGTTTTATCTGCTGCTGCAACGGATGCGACATCTCCAACTTTAGACTCTCTAGCGCCCTTTCGGCGGTACCATAATCTTGACATGAATTCCGAGACCTTTGCAGCATTTTCACAAGTCACAATGAATGCTACAGACCGATTACGCTTTACAGCGGGTCTACGGTATTCGGTTGAAAAGAAAGATGCACTGCAACAAGTATTTGGGGCTGATTTAGATTCGAGAACACCTACGAATGCGCATGATTTCCTTCTGGGGGCATTAGCTGAAGCGCAACCCCATACCCATACCCGCGATGATTTAAATCGTAAGGAAAATAGCCTCACTTGGTCTTTAAATGCACAGTTTGATATCAATGATTCCGCCATGGTATATGCTTCGGCTTCAACGGGCTTTAAGGCTGGCGGTTATAACTCATTTGCAATGTCTGCAGACCCAGCAGAAGCAGAATTTGAAGACGAAAAGGCTCTCACGCTTGAAGTGGGGAGCAAAATTCGGCTGCATGGTGGGCGAGGTGAAATTAATGTCGCTGTCTTCCATACCGAGTTTGATAATTTGCAAACAGCATTATTTACTGGTTCTACCAGCTTTATTGTTCAAAATGCTGCCTCTGCAACATCCAAGGGTTTAGAAATTGATGGGCGTTACCGTATATCTGAGAATTTGATGGTTTCTGGCTCTGCTGGCTATCTCGATTTTAGCTATGACAGTTACCCCAATGCTGGTTGTTACAGCAGTCAATTATTGAATCTGCGGGAGGAAACTTATCAAGCGGCTCTTGGATCATATGACTCGTCTGATCCCGCAGGCACCTTACCATCGGCACTTTTTGGCGCCTTGGGCGCCGCCCAACTCACCTTGCAAAACTGTTCCAATCCTGCTGGTGATTTCAGTGTGGCGGGCCTGAATGATTTGTCTGGGAAAACCTCGGAGCATGCTCCTGAGTTTAACGCCGCTCTTTCATTAACCCACGATATTACCATAGGCGAATATGGTCTAACCACGGTTCTAGATTATATATGGCAAGATAAACAATACCGTCAGGGCGATCTGGACCCGTTGGCACTTGATGACGCATATGGACTGCTTAACCTGAATGTAAAATTTGCGCCTGTTGAAGGAAATTGGGCTTTGTCCTTACTTGTTCGGAATTTGACAGATACTCAATATTTTAACTATATGAACGATACTCCCTTGTTCGATGGTGCTTATCAGTTTGCACCAACGGCCTCGCGGAGCTTTACAGTGCGCGCCAGTTATAATTTTTGATCGAAGCTTAGACCTAGCTTATCATAAGATTAAGGCCTGCAAAATGTTGCTAATATGTGATGAGGCCGATGCTTATTCGATGTATAAACCTTACTATTGAAGGTGCAAAGACCTTATGAGAGACTTTTAAAATGACTCATTTTGATTACATAATTGTTGGCGGCGGTTCGGCAGGTTGTGTTGTTGCTAGCCGACTAAGCGAGGACCCCAATACAAGTGTTTGTCTTCTTGAGGCCGGCGGGAAAGACAAAAGCCCCTTTATCCATGCACCTGCTGGGCTCATTGCCATGATGGCAACCAAACACAATAATTGGGGTTATGACACAGTTCCCCAAAAGCACCTGAATGATAGGATAGGGTATCAGCCACGCGGAAAAACTCTGGGCGGGAGTAGTTCCATAAATGCGATGTTGTACGTGCGTGGTAATCGTTGGGATTATGATAACTGGGCGGAAATGGGAAATCCAGGTTGGTCGTATGAACAAATATTGCCCTATTTTAAAAAAGCTGAAAATAACAAGAATATTCATAACGAGTATCATGGTTGCGAAGGACCGCTTCACGTTACGAATTTGAATACACCCAGTAAGTTAAATGATCTTTTCATCAAAGCTGCAGCTGAATGTCAGATACCTCATAATCCCCTTTATAACGATGCTACACAAGAAGGCGCCTTTGAATATCAGGTCACCCAAAAGGATGGCGAACGCTGTAGTGCTGCAAAAGGCTATCTTACTGATAATCTTCACCGTAAAAATTTGAAGGTCATTACCCGTGCATGCACAGAAAAACTATTGTTTGAAGGAAAAAAATGCGTCGGAGTGTCATACTTAGACAAGGGCAAAAAACGCACCACTTTAAAGGCTCGTAAAGAAGTCATTTTATCAGCAGGTGCTTTCGGATCACCCCAACTTCTTATGTTATCAGGAGTCGGCCCAGTAGAAGAATTGAAAAAACATGGGATAGGTCTTGTGCACGAATTACAAGGCGTTGGTGAAAACTTGCAGGACCATATTGACTATGTCATGTCCTATAAGCTGCCGTCTACATCTGATACATTTGGCATTTCAATGCGGGGAACTTGGAATGTTCTTAAAGGCATCTTTGAATGGTCTAGGAAACGTACTGGAAAGATCACTTCACCGTTTGCTGAAGCAGGGGCGTTTCTAAAAACTGACCCCGAGCTTGCAATACCAGATGTTCAATTGGTTTTTGTCGGGTCTATTGTGGACGATCATGGCAGGAAGATGCACATGGGACACGGAATGAGTTGCCATATAACTGTTCTACGCCCAGAATCAGTCGGTACAGTAAAACTTAATAACACTGATCCGTTGGCACCACCAAAAATTGATCCTCAATTTCTATCAAACCCTAAAGACATGGAGATATTGGTTAAGGGCGCTGAAATCCAGCGAACAATACTTGAATCCCCTGCCCTGTCTGAAGACCGCGGCGAGCTACTTTACCATGTTCCACCCTTTGATTCCGAAGCATTAAAAGCAGATATTCGTAATCGTGCAGACACCCAGTACCACCCAGTAGGCACCTGCAAAATGGCGCCCGAAACTGACCCGTTGGCGGTGGTTGATGCTCAGTTAAAAGTCCATGGTATAGACTGTTTACGTGTGGTGGATGCCTCAATCATGCCAAAATTAGTCAGCGGTAACACGAACGCCCCAACGATTATGATTGCTGAGAAAGCTGTCGATATGATCTTGGATAGTCAAAAGTAGCTTTGAGTGATGCGCCACTAAGGGACCTACGTGCAGATTGATGGCATTATCAAACTATTCTCTTATCAAACTATTCTTAGGTCTTCTTTGTTAGTCCAGTCATGCAAAAGCATGACCAGTTTGCCGAGAAATTCTTTCTAAGAACATGGCCCATTTTGATGTAGTTTTACAATACACCGCCTAAAACAATTTATTCATTTTTCAGGGCATTATACATCTGTGCAGTAAAGCGCTTTGTATTAATAAATTGCCAAGACCAAACAGCATCCAAATCTGCATAGGGGTTTTCTGCATGTATCTCGTCCAATGATCTTCCTGCCGCGATCAGACCGTTCATAGTTGCCTTTGCTTCGACAAGCATATCAAGATTTGTTTTCACATCAACCTTGCTAGCAAGCGGGCCGTGCCCTGGAATAATTTTAGTGTCGCCGTCAGCGTTTGCTAAGATTGATTTTAACCCCTGAATATAACCATCAACACTACCACCAGACGCGGTATCAATAAACGGAAACAAGCCGTTAAATAGTACATCCCCCGCATGGATCACATTGATGTCCTTAAACAGAATTATCGCATCACCGTCAGTATGGGCATGCGCGGGATGATACGCGTGTATTTCATGCCCATTATAGTAAAAAGTTGATGTCTGCGAAAATGTTAAAACTGGAAATGCGCTTTCAGGCGAAGCTGTTTGGCCCTGGGCTGCCACCATACGTGATCTTACATTATCGTGGGCGACAATAACGGTGCCACTTGCCCCTAAGACTGCATTGGCACCAGTGTGATCACCGTGCCAGTGGGTGTTTATGATATAATTCACTGGCTTATCGGTCACAGTAGCAACAGCAGCCATAATCTTGTCAGACACGGGTATAATATCACTATCAATCATGAAAACCCCATCAGCGCCAACCGATAGACCAATATTTCCGCCGACACCGCGCAGCATATAAATTCCATGACCTAAGTCATGGGTTTTTACATCAACTTTATCAAAATCTTGACCGATAGCAGATGAGTTAAATACGGCCACAATCATGATTGCTGTGACTATAATATTGTTGATTTTCTTAAACATTTGCCTGTCCTTTGCATGCGTCTTTATAAGTGGATGATAATACCTTCTGCAGGGGCAGCACGACCATTACAAACATCGTCATAAATACTTGCCAAACCTGCGACACCGTCAACATCCTTAAATCTTAACCAACTTGTGGCCTTAGCAGCGGTGTCCGCCATGAAAGCCGATGATTTTTGTTCAAACACACCAGGTCCCCAGTCTTTAAGGCGTTTTTGAATATGGCCTGGGGCAAAAAACATAGCGCTTCGTTCTTGGATAAAGCCTTCTGCCATTGCATTTTGGTCCCAGTGGGTGACACCCACATTAGAACAATATTTCATATTATCGCCCAAGTGACTATGCAGTGCGCCTAAGACAGCTCCATTACCCGACATATCAACAATCACGCTAGGCTTGCTAACATCAACACCTGCCATATCATCATATGTTATCGTTTCATGATACAGCCCTAAGCTTTCAACAAATTTTGCATTACCCTTGGATGTCAGGCCAACAAGATGCTTATCAGACACTTGATTATTGACCGCATAAGCAAGACCAATACTTGTTTTGCTTGAAGCACTAATGATAATTACCTGATCAGCGCCAAACCAATCATTATCAACGAGAAAATCCCCTAAGCTAAAGGATGTTATAAACAAGGGGTACAATAAGGCGCGGGCTTTATCCATGCTTTGATTATAGCCAAATTCAGCATCCACACGGCGATACATATTATACCCTGCTGGTAATTTAGAACGGTGATCTACCCCATCAATGAAGCCAGCTTCTTTCACTGCAACAGGTTTCATCTTTAAAGCTGTTGCAGGTGGGAAATATCCAAACAAACGTTCGCCAACTGCAACACCATCAGCTTTAGACTGAACGACATCTGCAAACCCCCAAACAGGTAGCAAACCCCATCCCTTTGGGTCGTCGCAAACTGGTGGGAAAAACTGCCAATATCCAATTTTTTCCCCTACGACACCATATGTTACATTATTGGCTGTAAAAGAAAACATGTCGACTTTAACAATAATCTCCCCTTCTTTGATCGGTGCATCTAAACTAACACCAGCATTTTCAACAATACGGGTTTGTGTTGGATCTTCTTTTTTTACCTGAAATTCAGCCATAAGGCTTACCCCTTTTTAAATACGAAACTTTTTACAAGATGATAAAACGATCAAAGCCCATATGTATATAGCGAGACCACAGAAAAATGATATTATTTTCTGTGATTAGTCGAACCGATTATAAAAAAGCGAGACCACAGAAAAATGATATTATTTTCTGTGATTAGTCGAACCAATTATAAAAAAGCGAGACCACAGAAAAATGCTCCCAAAACAGCCCAACTGAAATTAGCCCCCCATTGAAGAACCCGCAACTGCTGTATCATTACGCCCCGTTTTAGTGCGGTAGGTAATATCAATAAATTGTTTCAAGGGTCCTACCATAAAGTTCATGTATGCCTGCCCCTTTGCATGGCTCGGATTATAGTCTTGATTTCGGTCTGCCGTTGCATAAATATACAAGAAAGCAACCAACCCAACTAAGAACCCAACAATCAATGCTATGTTTTTAAAATTCATCCATTATATTCTTAGCGGCTAAGCCTTAAAACAACTGATTGAAGGGGCTTAAGCTTAATGTCCACATGGCCATTCTGCCCAACCACGGTAAGCTTAAATTGTTGATCAGAGAGTTGATCACTCAAATTATAATCACCGTTCAACACCCCGAGTTTTGACGCCGGTATTTTTAAAGAAAAATCCGTAAATTTTTCCTCACTGAAATTGCTGACTACTACAATGACTTCTTCATCCGACGATCTGGCAAAGGAAAAAACTGAGCCATCATAATCCTTGGTGTTTTCACGGTTAAAACGATGAAGCCCAACATAGCCCCCTTTTAAAGAAGGCAGGCTATTTGATATGTTTAAAAGGGTTTTATAATACTGGCGAAGTGCTTTTTCTTTTTGGCTAAGTCCTCCTCCATCAAAAGCACCTCCATTCATCCAGCGCTGATGATTAGGTACGCCTGCGTAGTCAAAAATACTGGTTCGTGTCGGGTCACCAAAACCTGAATTTAGTTCTGCCGCCTCCCCAACTTCCTGACCAAAATATATCATCGTTGGGCCTCCCCCGATAAGTGTAGAAACCACCATTGCAGGCAAGGCTTTAATTGGATTTCCTGCAAAGCCAGAAGATGCAATACGTTGCTCGTCTTGATTTTCAAGGAAATGAAGCATGTGAGGCTTTATATCGAGCGATTCTTCATGAACGGCAGGGATATCATCAGTTGAAGCTGCGCCTTCAACTACTTTGCGCAGAACAGTGTAAAGCCCCTCTTTGTCATACAGATAATCTGTTTTTCCAAGTTGGATAAAGTCTCTATACAAATGTGGCTGATATATTTCTGCCAGTAAAAATGCATCTGGTTTTTGCGCTTTGATGTGACTATTCAAGTAACTCCAAAATTCTACAGGCACCATTTCCGCCATGTCATAACGAAAGCCGTAAACGCCCATATCCAGCCAATATTGTGTGATCTGGCGAAACTTATTCCATGATGGTGGCACAGTATTTTTTTGCCAAAAGTCAATATGTTCTGCAGGACCCTTGTCCGCAAAGGACGCTGGAAGTTTTGCAAAATCGTAGCTGCCATCTGGCCTTACTCCATAATTCACTTTAACAGTTTCATACCAATCACCCTTGTCTGGCTGTGCTTGTCTTGATCCATTCCCTGTCCATTTAGCGGGGCTTTCATAAAACAGACCATCTTGCCCCATATTTAGTTGCCCTGATTGCATTGCACCGACAGGCACTTTAAAATCAGTGTTTGGAATATAATAAAAATCATTGGTGCGGGTATACTCTTTACTCGTATCATCCTTCGCACCGAAATCGACAACTCCAGCAGGCTTCATAATTGATTTATACCCGCGCGCAACATGATTAGGGACGATATCTATAACGACCTTCATATCATGGCTATGCACTCGCTTTATCATGGCCTTAAATTCATCAAGCCTATTGGCTGGATCAAGGGCAAGGTCAGGATTAACATCATAATAATCTGTTACAGCATAAGGCGACCCCGCGGGTCCTTTTATTACATCAGGGTCATCTTTCGGAATACCATAATCCGTGTAATCCCCCATAACAGCATGACGGGGCACACCTGTAAACCAGATATGGGTAACACCCAATTCTTTAATGCCAGCCAGTGCGACATCATCAAAATCATTAAACTTACCAACACCATTCTCTAGTCTACTTCCCCAAGGTTTGTTCGAGGTATTTTTATTACCAAATAAACGAGTAAAAACCTGATAAACAACAGGCTTGGCATTTACCTCAGTTCTTGTTGATTGTTCTTCCTGTGAGCAAGCAGCCAATAACGACAAGACTAGGCACAAAGAAATGACCCGCGAAAACCTCATTTTATTTTTGCGCCACAAAGCGCACTGCAAAGCCCCCGCCGGGTACGATTTTGAGAGAAAGAATTTCGTCTCTTGTGACTTCTTTCTTTTCTATTACATAATCATATGGATTTGTATCCCAATGGCCTTCATCGCCATCTCGGTATATTTGAGCTTCATAAGTAACGCCTTGATCAAGGAAGCTGAGAGACTGATTAATGTTTTTAGCATTTTCGCCAGACAAGCCGCCCATGAACCAATCATTCCCACCGCGCTCTTTGCGAGCAATTACAACGAAGTCACCGATTTCCCCGTCTAATGCAATTGACTGCTCCCAATCTGTTGAAACATCTTGAATAAACTGGAGAGCATCTAAATGTTTTTCATAATTTTCAGGAAGGTCAGCTGCCATTTGAATGGGGCTGTAAATAACGACATACAGGGCTAATTGCTTAGCAAGTGTGGTACTAACACGGTTGTTGTTTTCATAATCCAGTAAACTAAAAATACCTGGGGTAAAGTCCATTGGCCCTGCAAGCATACGAGTGAAAGGCAAAATAGCTGTATGAGAAGGAGGATTACCTGGTGACCCCCACGCATTATATTCTTGACCTCGCGCGCCTTCACGAGAAATCCAGTTTGGGTAAGTACGACGCAGGCCTGTATCTTTAATAGGCTCGTGACTGTTTATTGATATTTTGTGCTCAGCCGCAGCTTTGAGTACCTTAATGTGATGCTCGGCCATAAATTGCCCGTCGTGGTGTTCTTTTACCTTTGCACCAGCTTCGTTGATGCGTTTGATATTGCCAATATCTGCCACATAGCCTGTTTTCACTTGAGCAATTCCAAGACGCTCAAACATTGCAAAGCCATCTTTCATTTGGGCTTCGTAATTATCTATTCCACCTGATGTTTCATTATGACCGACGAGACTTACACCACGTTCTTGTGCATAAGCAGCAAGTGCTTCTATGTCATAATCAGGGTAAGGCTCAGTGAATCTAAATAAGTCACCATTAGCAACCCAATCACCATCCCAGCCTATATTCCAGCCCTCAACCAGCACCCCTTTAAATCCATATTTTGCAGCAAAATCGATATATCGTTTTGTGTTTTCAGTTGTTGCACCATGTTTTTCACCAGAGCCCCAAGAGCTAACATTCAAATGCATTTCCCACCATATTCCGACATATTTATTTGGCTCCACCCAGCTTACATCGCCAAGTTTGTTAGGTTCGTTAAGATTGAGGATAATGTCTGAATTCATCAACCCTGCGGCTGTGTCAGAAATTTGAATTGTACGCCACGGTGTTTTAAAGCTAGCGCCCGTTCGCACCTTATCTCCATTCGCCCAGGGAGAGAGGTCAGCTTCAAAATGGCCATCAGGTGTTTGCTGTAGTGACATACCCGAATAATTTACAAGCGCCGCTTCATGAAGACTTAAATAGGTGCCTTCTTTTGTCTTTAACGTGATCGGTGTGTGTGCTTCAGTTACAGCCGATAAGGTAGTATTTTTATAAATAACTTCATAACGGTTTGCTGTTGCGTCAGTTGGTATCCACCAAGCTGACGCATCACTGGCAAACTGAAACTCAGTTTTCTCATTCATTATAACGGTTGATGTAATACCTTTTTGTTCTGGAAACTCGTAACGAAAACCAAGCCCGTCATCGAAAACGCGGAAGCGAATTTTCAACAAGCGACCACCGTTGGTTTTTTCTTTTAAAGATACCAACATCTCACGGTGAATATCGTGCACCAATCTACGTTCACCCCAAGGCTGTTCCCAAGACGATTTATGACCAGACTGATCAATCCCAACTATCTCCATATTGCCAAATAAGGCGGCCATATTCTTAAATTCAAAACCAAGTATGGACGGAGATACAATAGCTTCTTGGTCACGGGCAACGCTGTAAGTTAATTGATCGCCTTTGGTGCTCAGCTCAACAATAGTGCGTCCGTCTGGAGAAGTAACAAAAGCTCTATCGGGTAGCCCTTTATCACAGCTTGATAGTGCAAATGCTGTCATCATGAATAGTAATTTTTTCATAGGTATAACTTTCCTCTTGGCGGATTTTATTTCAAATTAGCAAGAAACCGTTCGTGTGTTGGCAGCTTATGAACTGCCTGCGTAAATATCTTGTTTAGATTGGCCAGATAATCCTTTGCCTCATCAGTGCCAATGGTATGGGCCATTTGATTAAAATCTTGTGGTATTAATCCCTGACCTATCATCACCTGTAGCCAGCCAACCTCTGTGAACAGTTCATTGTCAAGCCGATTTAGGTGGCCCGTATTTTTGAAATCATCTATTCTGCATTGCAGAGAGTTTGGGATTTCCATCTCCTTGCACATCTTCCAAAAAGGCGTGTCTTCTCTATTTGTCTGCTTATAGTGTAGAATAATAAAATCTCTGATCGTCTCATATTCAAATTGCATACGCCTGTTGTAAACTACACTATTTGCTTCAACACTTGATTTTGAAGGAAAGTGTTTAAGTAAATTGGTCACACCGATCTGAATCAAATGAATACTGGTGCTTTCCAGAGGCTCCATAAACCCGCTGGATAATCCAAGGGAAATGCAGTTTTTGTTCCAGGACTTTTTCCTGCGCCCTGTAGTAAACTTTATCGGCATTGGATCTTTAAGGGGCTCGCCTTCCAGATTATCCAACAAAATTGATGTGGCTTCATCCTGACTCATATGCTTACTGGAATAAACATGACCATTACCTGTTCTGTGCTGCAATGGAATGCGCCACTGCCACCCCACAGAATGGGCAATCGATTGTGTATAGGGGCGAATTTTAGCGCCTTCATTTGAACTAGGCACCGTCAGTGCTCGGTCACAAGGCAACCAATGTGTCCAATCCTCATATCCGGTTTTAAGAGCTTGCTCAATTAACAAAGCACGCATCCCGGAGCAATCAATAAACAGGTCACCTTCAATCGTATCACCGTTTTCTGTCGTAACAGATTCGATATGGCCGTCCTCGTCCCGCAACGTTGTATCAATAATTTTACCTTCGACACGTTCCACGCCGAGATCTTCACTAAAGCGTCTTAGGTGCTGTGCGTAAAGGCCTGCATCAAAATGATAAGCATAGACCAAACCATCCAGCGGGGTGTTTGGTATATTTTTCATGCGCGCAAATTTATCCGCTGCCGCAGCCATATTATTAAATGAATACTGCGAAATATCTTTGGCAGTTCCTTCGCTAAGGCACTTCATCCAAATCAAGTGAAAAGGCATGATGCCAACTTTGCGGCCTATGGGGCCAAAGCCATGCATATATTTATCACCCACATTGCCCCAGTTATGGAATTCAATGGCCAGCTTAATGCTTGCTTTTGTGCTTTTTAAAAACTCTGCCTCATCAAGGCCCAAATGATTATTGAAAAAATGTATTGGCGGAATAGTTGCTTCCCCAACACCGATTGTACTAATTGCGTCAGATTCAATAAGTTTAATTTCCAGCAAGCCGCCCATTGATTTCAAGAGCATAGAAGCTGCCATCCAACCGGCTGTGCCTCCGCCAACTATAACAACTTTTTTGATATCATTTTCACTCATTCAGCACTCCTATTGATGGCTATTTTTATAAACATCAATCCAATAAAACTTTCTAAAGCCCAGCAAATAGTATCCGTCAAAAAAAACCCTTGTCGACAGATATCTATCAACAAGGGCTATATCTTTTAATTCATGCAATAGAATTACATTTTGAAAGAGAAACCAAACATAATATTACGGCCATATGTATGATAATTTCTGAACATTTTTTCATTATCATTTTCATATGAAATATAAGGTTCATTTGTCAGGTTTGAGCCTTGCAAATATACCGTTGCGCCATAAATGCCGATGTTGTCCAGGTCATAAGAAACCTGTGCATCAATGATAGTTTCACCGAATGCATTTTTATTTTCTCGACCGAGATTTAAAGCAAATGATTCTGCAACATAGGGTGAACGATCACGAATACTAACACGCGCTTGGAAACCACTATCATTTTCATAATATAGGGTACCGTTAATCACAGTTTTTGACAGACCAGGCATATCAAATGGTTCATCATCCGGTCGCGCACGCACTTCTGACTTGGTAAAGGATGCACTACCCATAAAGCCAAAGTCTTTAAGCGTATCTGAGATAAGCTCGAATGGTACAGTTGCTGAGAACTCTGCACCATATAACTTACCACCTTCACCATTTTGTGGGCTGTTAAGGTAGCCCAAGAAGAAGGTTGGGTCTTCTTCTGATGACGGAGGGAAAGGATAACCAGAAAAATCTTGGACACGTTTATCATCATATACCCAGCTATCAAGCTTCTTATAGAAACCAGCCACAGAAAAATACCCGCCATCTGCATAGTAATTTTCATAAGCAAGGTCGAACTGCCAGCTCATCCACGGCTTAAGCGTTGGATTACCACCATGGGCACTCCATGGGGAGTTATCTATATCTGTGTTATGGCGATTGGTGCCATTGAAGTCAAACTGCCTACTCGCATGCATGGCATCCATATTTGGGCGAGCCATAATTCTTGCCGCACCAAATCTGATCTTATTGGTATCATCAATGTGAAAACTAGCATTCAAACTTGGAAGAAACTTCCAATACTTCACACCATCAGCTGTCGGTGAGATAGTAGGAGTAGGAGGATTGCCTTCAGTAATAACAGCTGAACCTTCTGAAAACTGATCCGTATGAACAGCCTGCATTCCCATATTACCAGTTATGTTTTCAGTATGAAAGTTTGCTTTCACATAAGCATTAAATACCTTTTCTTTAACGTCCCATACTTCAGCAATAAAGTTATGCACTTCAAATTGATGAAGGATTGGATCAGTGTAAATACCACTGTCCCATAGAGCACGAGGATTAAAGCTAACAAGACCGCCTAGACCAATAAAGTCCAGTGAAGTGTCTTCTTCTCGGTACTGATCAGGAATATCAACTAAAGATGAAATACCATCTGCATGATCCTGAAGAACAGCCCAGCGGCCTTCTCTTGTGTGATCTTTATTGCGTTCAGAGTATCGAACACCAAATTCTACACTAGTAATTGAACCATCGAATGATTGCTCGGCAGCTAGTTTAATCGCAGTCAGGTCATCTGATGAAGTCTCAGTGTTACGGAATAAATCCTGTGTTGAACAGGCCCAGCCCAAATCTGGTGTACAGAGTGGACCACCCCAACCAAGGTTATCACCCAGCTGCCAACCACCATTTTCTGTCAGATCAACATCTGTATCAAGCATAATACCATTTTCACCAGCCATCTCTACGCCGACGTCAAACCCTTGACCGGATTTACCTCGACCATTCGACAAGTACATTTCACTTGAAGCATAATTACGCTTTGCTTTTGAATAACTGATATCGGCCGTTACTACCAGAGTGTCATTAGCCTGCCATTCAGTATTCCAACCAAACGCATATGTATCAATTTCACGATCAATGAAATCATTACGTAGCATTGGATAAACATTTTCAAACTGTGCGCTTGTTACTAGGCCGTTTTCAGCCACCAGTGAGCCATCAACCGGGCGGTAATCATTCCTCAATGGCAATTCCATACCGCGAAGAGTTTGTTTATCATCGAATTTCGAATAAAACAGATCAATGCGAGAGCGAACAGTATCGCTTGCCTGGAATTCAAGAACACCTAACAATCCATCACGCGTAAGGCGGTTTGATTTAACATATGGCTTAATGCCATTAATCATGTTGGTGTCTGGGTCTACATTATTACCATTAATATCAGTATATGGCACTTCCGCAGTATCAGGGTCGCCGTCATGGTCCCGTGTACCTACACCTTGATAACCCCAGTAGTGAATATGCTGCTCAGAGATAGGTTGAACTATACGGGAATAACCGAGTGCCCAACCAACAGTACCATCTTCATTCTGGTCAATATAAGCAAAATTACCACGATAACCTTTATTAGAAATGCCAGCGTTGCGACCGCCGCCTGTGCCAAGTTCACCGCGTAGACCGAAAGAAATTGCACGGTCATCATATGAAAGCGGACGAACCGTTTGCATATCAACTGTACCACCAATTGACTGAGTGGTTAATGTCGCATCAGGGGTTTTGTATACTGTTGCACCTGTAATTAGTTCGGATGGAAACTGATCAAACTCAACAGAACGATTATTGTCTGAAGAGACCATTTCACGGCCATTCATCGTTGTTGCTGTGAAATCAGGTGCAAGACCACGGATTGAAACTTTGTTTGCACGACCATCAAAGCGCTGAGCAGCTAGGCCCGGCAAACGAGCTAATGATTCACCGATAGAAGCATCAGGTAGCTTGCCTATATCTTCTGCTGAAATGGCTTCAACAATAGATGTATTATCACGCTTTTTTTCTATAGATGATCGAATACTAGCACGAATACCTGTTATGACAATCTCTTCTAACCCATCATCATCTTCATTAGCATCCTGTGCCATTGCAGGTGTTGCAGCAAATGCCATTGCAGATGCCGATGCAAAACGAAGAAGATTTGATTTTAAGCTGGTTGCACGCATGTACAGTCTCCTACCCTAATTAAATGATCCAAGTGACCACACCTTCCCTCATATCAAGTTCAGTCACTTTAGTTATAGTCTGCAATTTGAGCATTTTTTTGCACACATCAAGCATTATTTGTATTTTCTTGCATATAAAGCAGTGATGTTGCAAATATATCACAAATATAAAACAGGCATATTAATAACATTTAACTCATAATACATTGTTATTATTAAGTAATATAAATAATAATACAATTTTTACCAAAAATTCTTTTTGAAAAAATAATTTGCATTTTTTGCAAAAACTGATAGTTAAAGAATCGAATACGCCGCCTGGGTTGTTCAGTAGATAATCGAAAGTGTGAAAATGAACATAAAACCGACATTAAACTTTTGGCGAATATGGAATATGTGCTTTGGCTTTATGGGGATCCAGTTTGGCTTTGCACTGCAAAATGCCAATGTCAGTCGAATATTCCAAACCCTTGGTGCGTCCATTGACGACATCCCTATCTTATGGGTCGCTGCCCCATTAACAGGATTACTTGTGCAGCCGATCATCGGCTATATGAGTGACCGCACATGGAATAGCATGGGTAGGCGACGTCCGTATTTTTTGGTTGGCGCTTTCCTATCATCAATAGCTCTCTTTATAATGCCAA
>JABABO010000035.1 GCA_014238195.1 Kordiimonadaceae bacterium
CCCACCAACAACATAATCGAACGCATGAACTGTCAACCCCAAACGACAAGACGCTTTAATATCCAGCCCAGTTTCACCCAGTGTTTTGGCACCAGTGCCACGCTCAAGGGAGCGCACCAAATTATCCCTAATCATGTCAGATAAATTATCAGACCATTGCACCCCAGCCAGCGTCGTTGTTTCATTTTTACTAAGCGCAACAGTGAGCTTGCGACCATCACGTCCCCCAGAAAGATAGGGTTCTTCCACATAAATTACTTGGTCGTTTTCAGGTACCACATTCAGTGCAACAGGGCTTAAGGAAAATGTACGCTGCGCATCAGGTGAACCGAATGAGATCAAAGGCCCACAGCTTGTAAGCATAAGCACCAATGTCCCGAAAAATATTGACCGTTTAAATATTGACCGTTTATAGACCCAACTAGAAAATAAGTAATGCTGCATTATTTATCCTCCTTCTTTTGGCGTAACTGCATATCATATGTTTCAGGTGTGCCCCCAAAAAATGTGCCTGCTGGATCCGCTTCAATACGGCTCATCAAGCGCGAAAGGTTGCGGGATGTTGTACGCAGATCAATGATCATACGGGTAACTTCGGGCAAGCTTCCATTGACAAACTGTGTCACAGACCCTTCGCTAGCAGCGACAAGATCATCAATCCGCGAAATGAGCTGATTTGTCGTGCGCAGTGTTGTTGTCGCTTCAAACATCAGTGTTTTGACATCCCCCAACACTATATCGTTACCATTTTCAGCCAGCACAGTAAAAGCGCTGGCCGCAGAATTAAGCTGCACCACCATATTGCGGGCTTCACTAAGCAAAGAATCCAGATCATTCGTGCCATCGGCTAGATTGCTGCTCAGACGATTCACATTCTGTAAAATGCTTGTCACTTCCTGAATATTTTCATCGCTTAACATCTTTTGGATTTGTACGACCGAGACAATTGCTTCATCCACTAAGTTGGGAGCATTTTCATAAATCGCTTGAAACGCGGATGCTTCAGCAGGGATCACAGGGCGTTCCTCCCCTTCCTTTGCGATAATAAAGGGGGCATTTGGGCTGCCACCCGTTAATTCAATATAAGCAACGCCCGTTAAACCCTGAAATTCCAAGCGTGCTATTGCGCCTTCATTCACTGGGACTTCAGCTCTTAAACGCACAACAACCCTTACTTTGCGCGGGTCGTTTGGGGCCAGCATAATGTCCCGCACTTCCCCAACAGGAATACCAAGATAAAAAACAGTACCGCGCTTGACAAGACCTGACACAGTGCCATTAAAATATATATCATAATCGCTATACTCTGCGTCTAGGTCCACTTTTGTGACCCAAATGGCAAACATGATTAATCCTGATATAAATAACAGAACAAAACTGCCAACGATAATGTGTGATGCGCGGGTTTCCATCTATGGTCTCAATGTCTTTCTGTTTGTATTTTCGCAGCCTTAATCGCTTGACGCGCTCGCGGACCATGAAAATACTCTTGCACCCAAGGATGATCATACGCCATAACCTCATCAAGTGGAGCATTAATTAAGATACGCTGATCACCCAGCACAGCCACACGGTCGCATACTGTTACTAAAGTGTCCAGATCATGGGTGACAAGAAACACTGTTAATCCAAGCGACTGGGATAATTCTTTTACTAACTGATCAAAAGTGGCTGCACCAATCGGGTCTAGCCCTGCCGTAGGCTCGTCTAAAAATAAAATCTGTGGATCAAGGGCAAGGGCGCGGGCAAGGGCGGCTCGTTTACGCATACCCCCTGAAAGATCACTCGGAAATTTAGGGCCTGCATCATATGGCAGACCTGCAAGGGCGATTTTTGATCGTGCTAGGTCATCCATTAAATTTTGTGACATATCAAAATGTTCCTTAAGGGGAACTTGTACATTTTGTGCCACAGAAAGCGACGAAAACAACGCACCATCCTGAAACAATACACCCCAATCACGCCGTGCGCGTCGGTCCTCCGCACCGCTTAGATACGCTTGGTCTTTGCCATTGATTGATACCATTCCCCCCGATATGGCTTGCAGGCCAATGATGGAGCGCAGCAGAACTGATTTTCCAGTACCAGAACCCCCAACAACACCTAAAATTTCGCCGCGGTGCACATCAATATCCAAATTTTCATGCACAATATGACTGCCAAAGGCTGTTTTCAGTCCGCGCACTTCTATAATATTATCTGTAATATTATCTGAAATATTATTGGACGGATTGATTTCGCCAACGTCCATCATTTTACATATCCAATGCTGTGAAAAATACAGCGAAAAAAGCATCAAAAATGATGACCAAAAAGATTGCTTGTACGACAGATCTGGTTGTTCGCCGCCCCAAAGAATCTGCACTGCCTTTTACATTCAATCCGTGATAACAGCCACAAATCGCAATAATACCTGCAAAGACAGGGGCTTTTAAAATCCCCACCAAAAAATGATCAAGACTGACAACATCACGAAAATAATAGATAAAGTTAGCAGGCGAAATATCAAGTTGCACCCAAGCCATCATCGCCCCGCCAATCATGCCAAACATATCCGCGTAAAATACCAATAAGGGCAAGGCAATAGTCAGGGTCATCAACCG
>JABABO010000184.1 GCA_014238195.1 Kordiimonadaceae bacterium
AGATAATCAATGGCTGTTTCGGTTGTTGGCTATCTGCAGCGCTAACAGGATATGACCAAGCAATCAATGCCCCTAGCAGAAGTCGGGTAAGCAGAACCAAATATGTATAATTTTTAAGCAACTTGACTGCCTATATTTTAATCATCTCTACTGTATCTTAGTATTTTCAAGAGTTTTCAGCCTTTAAAAAGCGCACATAAAGGCGATTTTAATAAAAATAGGCGCCCTCATAAACATGGCACAGCCTTTGCTAATATGACTGCATACCTAAATTATAATTGTATCATTGGAGGATACTATGGTGAACAAACAATTTAAAGCATTTCTTATCTCAACTGCAATGGCCGCTACTTCTATAACAGTCCTTGCAACATCCGCAACTGCGGACGATCACGGATACACACTTTCGGCAAACTCAGCTATCGTATCGGATTATCGTTTTCGCGGCATTTCACTTTCTGACAAAGACATTGCCATTCAAGGCGGTTTAGACCTTGCATCAGATAGCGGATTTTATGTCGGAACTTGGGGGTCTAGCATTCAGGATTATGAGGGTTCCGAAGTAGAAATTGACATTTACGCCGGATATGCAACCGAACTTAACGGCTTATCCTTCGATGTTGGTGTACTTGCTTATACGTATCCCGGCAGTGATAACACCCATTATTTTGAGGCTTATTCATCTGTTGGGGGCGCTGTGGGTGATATTGGCTGGACTGTTGGGGCAGCTTACGCCTTTGATCAAAGTAACATCGGCGATGATGATAACATATATCTATATCTGGACCTGGAAAAATCCCTTGCTGAAACCATTAGCCTAACAGGCCATATTGCTTACGAAGATGGGGCTTTTGGGGATGATAAGATTGATTGGAATATTGGCCTGAGCAAATCATTTGAACAGTTTAGTCTCGGTGTTATGTATGTGGATACAGATGTACCTGATTTAGGGTCTGGTGGCGTTGTTCTTTCGCTGGGTGCTAGTTTTTAAGAATCTGCCTTTCTGATTATATTCAGTGAGGCAAAGCGCCGCGTGTAGCCCTGACACGCGGCGCATATTTATTCAGCCAAGTCATGTTTATTCAGCCAAGTCATGCGCAAATTACTCTTAATCCTAATAAGCCCGGCTTATGCAAAAATCCACAATATCAGTCATAATATCTTTAGCTGGGCTATCTGGGAAAATCGCAAGCGCATCTTTTGCCATAGCCCCATAGTGACGCGCACGGTCTAATGTATCACTCAGGGTATTATATTTTGCCATAAGCGCGAGGGCATAATCTAAGTCGCCCTCTTTTTGATCAAGATGTTGTAATGTACGGTGCCAAAATACACGGTCATCGTCTGTGCCGCGACGGTATGCAAGAATGACTGGCAATGTGATTTTGCCTTCACAGAAATCATCACCAACGGTTTTTCCCAAAGTTGTTTGCTTAGCACTGTAATCTAATACGTCATCAACGATTTGAAATGCAATGCCTAGATAGTTTCCATAGGACCGTAGGGCTTCTTCAACATTTAGCCCTTGCTCAGAGACAACAGCGGTAACTTCGCAGGCAGCAGCAAACAGCGCGGCGGTTTTAGCGCCAATCACTTGTAAATATACATCTTCAGTGGTTGCAAGGTCATTGGCTGTGGTTAACTGTAAAACTTCCCCCTCGGCAATAATACTGGAAGCACTGGATAATATTTTCAATACTTTTAGGGAACCATCCTCAACCATAATTTCGAACGAGCGACTAAATAAGAAATCCCCAACCAACACACTCGCTTGGTTTCCCCAAATGACATTAGCGGTTTCCTGACCGCGGCGCAGCGCACTTTCATCGACGACGTCATCATGCAATAATGTTGCAGTGTGAATAAATTCTACACATGCGGCTAATTTTATATGACGGTGTCCAGTGTAGCCGATGAGTTTTGCACTTGCGAGTGTTAACAGTGGTCGTAAACGCTTACCGCCAGAGGCAATAAGATGTCCAGCGAGCTGCGGGATCAAAGCAACAGGGCTTTCCATTCGCGCGAGAATGCTTTCATTGACCATTTGCATTTCATTGGAAACTAGACTTTGAAGAGTGTCAATGGCAGTACCCCCTGCTTGGGGTTTGCTATGCTGGTTGATCGAAACCACTTTACGGTTCATGTTTGCATCCTGCGTCATTAGGGGGCTTTTGCCCATTAGAATTGGTGGGACAATAGCCGCCACAGAATATGCATGCAAGACCAAAGCGTTTCGCTTTAAAAGGAAAGATTATTTCGGATTTTTAACTTAGCGCTCATGTATCAAATACTATATTATAACGCAGAAGATAGAAATAATAAGTTTGGGTTGAGTATGAAATATCCTGTTAATTTTACACCTGAAGACGATGCAAATGTGAGCATAGATGATTTTTTAGGCGGGGTTGTTCGGCTGATTCAGCCCATTGATGGCTATCGTATCTCGCTAGATACTGTGTTGCTGGCGGCTTCCATACCCGCAAAAGCAGGGGAGCGCGTTTTGGACATCGGTGTTGGCTCAGGTGGGGCGGCCATTTGCTTAGCAGTTCGGGTACCTGACGTTATGGTCACAGGTGTTGACGTACAGGATGCGATGATTGATCTATCACGCAGAAATATCGCCCTAAATTGTTTGCAAGATCAAATAACGGTGGAGCGAGCAACGGTTATTGACCGTAAATGCCCTGAAGCAACCTTTGATCATGTCATGTTGAAC
>JABABO010000200.1 GCA_014238195.1 Kordiimonadaceae bacterium
GATGATGTTAAAATCAATCTAGCCGACATAATTGACGCGCACACAAACTGGATGCCACATTTTATGGCTGCCGCTGAATAATAAAAGCTTCCATAAATATGCTTTAGTCCACGCTATTCAGCCTAAGCTTTCTTGGGGATAATGAAGTTTTGTTCTGACTTGCTCGACTTATCATTACCGAGAACCTCTGGTCCCCATTGTTCAACAAGTGCAGCACGCTCGGATGCAATTTTCTTCATTTTATCCGATGAAAATGCCTGCAAGATCATGGCAGCGATAATCGGGCCAAAAAATAGCAAACCATGCCCAACGACTGCCCCGCCAAGGGCAATCGACATAGTGACCATATCTGAAACCATTTCACCAAACAGGTTTTGATTGTTCCATAAAGCAGGAACCCAAGGCAATGTGCTGGCTAAATTAAGGCTGCCGACACACATAATCTTGTTGCTGCGCCACGGGCTTCTTTCAGTCAGCATTAAAATTGCAGTAGGTGCCATGACGAGTGCCATAAATGACGCTAGCATCACATTAAATACCGCCAAAGAAATCAAAGCAATCGCAAACAAGGAGAGAACACCATTGCCACGCCCTTTGGCTTGGCGGCGAATGGGACGTCTGGACTTAACCTTCTTTATTTTTTTCTTAATCACCATAGCAACGCCTTTATAAAAATACGATCACGGCAATAGAGCAAAAAGTTAAAACAGCGAACATCGCACTTCCTTTGTAACCATGCGTTCTAGCAGCAATATTTGTGGGTAATATCTTTTTCATCAAGCGTTGCCGTTCACGCTCCATCTTAAAAATTCTTGCTTTGGCTTGTGAAAACTCCCGCGAATCTTGGGCCTGCATCTTAGAAAGATTAACCGCTGTGGTTAATTTACTGATATCCCCACCCTTTTTAACTTTCTCCAATAATTGCCCTACTTTTTCACGGCGTTTTTTATTCTTTAAGTTTTTAACGAGCGGCCCCAACCCTTCAATCACAGAATTTGTCAGATTTGGCAGCGCTTCCAACTTTAGGCTTCGCTGCATACGTCCCAAAAAATCAGCGGTTAAGCTTCCTAAACGGCTACTATCATTTTGGGCAGCTGCTAAATTATTAAAATCACGCTCCAGATCACCGCCGTGAGTGGCACAAAAGGCAGCTATATGCGGGTCTAACAAAACTTTACTGGTAGAGCTTGTGTTCGCCATCCGCTCCAATGCACGCATAAACTGCTGCATTGAGCCAATCCATACATTTGTGAACCGTTGGCTGATACAGGGGAGTATGGGGTTTAATTCATACAGCATACGTTCAGGCCCACGCGCAATTTGTTTGCCACCAGCAAAGCCCATCCCTTTATGAACCGCCCGGATATGCTCTATGAACATCGGATTGCTGGTTTCAACAATTTCATTAATCACATTCAAAAAATTTCTGTCCAACAGCTCAGAGAATATCTTGATCATTTCTTTATCATCACGTCCAAATGCTTCTGCCAATGCCCCTGGTACACCGTCAAGGTAAGCAGAAACCCCGCGGTATCGCACAGGACCAGTGGGGTATAAAAAGGCACAGACACGCGCGACCATTTTATCATCAGCCGCACCGCCTGCTGTCAGGCCATCACTGGGTGTTACATTCAGCAATTTTTCCACGCGCTCTGACATGATCGCATCACGCAAAGTCATCGTTATCCATTTTGGAAAATCTAGTGTCTTTAAGAAACGCGCAGCTTCCACGGGGTCAGAGGCAAAAGCATCGGACAGCAAACGCCGATCAACGTATGCAACACCTTTAAAATTTGTTGGTTTGCTCATTGTCCAACTGGTTAAGGTCGTACGTTTTGGTTTTGCTAATCCCTCAAACCAGTCAAGAATATCCTCAGCACCCCAGCGATCCCCTTGTTCGTCAGCCATAAGGCCACGGATTAAATTACTCAGTGCACCAGGTATTTCACGACCACCCCCTAGGGCCCAAAAAGACCCTTGATTAACCCGCGTCATCACGAAACTATTGCCTTCACGACCTTCCCATAATAATTCGCCAAAATACAAGCATTGCAGCGCCGCACCCATTTGAAAAAAATCAAACGACTTGGTGCCCGCACCGCGTGCCGCGGGGGATGCAAATGATGCTCGAAGCGCTTCCAGCGCATCAGGCCCTTGGTAACCTGGGGGTGCACTATAACATTCCCCAACAACAATTTCTTCACTTTCAGGGGATGCAAAATATAACCGTGTGGCAATGACACTGCGGTGGGTAAATCCACGTTTGTGCAACTCCGCTAAAACCTTTAACAGCGACAAAGTTACAGCCTTACGTAAAACGGCACTGTTTAACCGAGGGTGCAGTGCCCCTTGTGGGTCTATTAACGGCCCACCAAGCGGCTTGCCAAAAACAGTGACTAAGCGCTGCTTACCACCAACATTCATCAACCCGCGATCTGAAGGGCAAATAAGATTGCGAATTTTTCCTTTTTTTAGGGTCGCATATAAATCATTGCGCGGGGGTACTGTGGGATGATGCACCAGCGCGTAATAGGAAGCTCCATTGCTTGTATCGACATCATAAGCGACCCCACCAGGGGTATCAAATTCAGGCAAGAGGCGGGATGTGACAATATTATATTTGTCACCAAATTCTGTTTGTATGTCCGGGATTGGCGCGGTTTCAATAGCAACCATTAACGATCCCTCTTTAAGTTCTGCCTTACAGCATGTAGCCCACACATCTGTAAACGCTTTTTTCTATAGTAGGTGATGGATGCGGCCCAATTTTCTAAAGTGTTGCAATCCTGTCACCTGTGATCTGTTAAATATAGAGCATCATGGGTTAACATATTCATAACCATCATCTGACTTTGAACGACAAAAGCCCTTGAAAAGCATCAAGGGCTTAGAGACTCATAACGAAAAACATAGTCTAATCTTGGAAAGGATCCCGTACTAGGATTGTATCGTCACGCTCAGGACTGGTTGAAAGCAGCGCAACAGGCACACCAATCAGTTCTTCAATGCGTCGAATATATTTAATGGCTTGTGCTGGTAAATCAGCCCATGACCGTGCGCCAAATGTGGTTTCATTCCAGCCTTCCATAGTTTCATAGACAGCTTCAATACTTGCTTGATCTTCCATGCTGTAAGGTAAGTAATCGACAGTTTTACCTTTATGTTTGTATCCGACACAGACTTTTAATTCTTTCATGCCATCCAATACATCAAGCTTGGTCAGGGCAATGCCAGTGACCCCGCCAATTGTTAAGCTTTGTCGCACCAATACAGCATCAAACCAACCACAGCGGCGCTTACGACCTGTAACCACACCAAATTCATGGCCTTTCTCACCAAGATACTGACCAATGTCATTATCCTGCTCTGTGGGGAAAGGCCCCTCGCCCACCCGTGTCGTATAAGCTTTTGTAATGCCGAGGATATATCCTAATTTGGCTGGTCCCATACCAGCCCCCCCAGCCGCTTGGCCTGCAATCGTGTTCGATGATGTTACGAACGGATACGTGCCATGATCAATATCGAGCAAAGTCCCTTGTGCGCCTTCAAACAATATGCGTTTGCCATTTTTATCTGCATCATCAAGGGTGCGCCATACGTTTTTGACATAAGGCATTATAGTAGGAGCAAGCTTCATCAGTTCGTCAGCAAGTTTAGCACCGTTCACTAACTTAGCGCCTAAACCTTTACGCAGAGTATTATGGTGTGCAAGTGCGACATTAAGACGGGCTTCAATATGGTCACGACTAATCAGATCACACGCACGGATCGCACGCCGGCCCACTTTATCTTCATAGGCTGGGCCAATACCGCGCCGCGTTGTACCAATTTTAATCGCAGATGTCGCGTCTTCGCGCAAACCATCTAATTCGCTGTGATACGGCATAATCAATGTTGCATTGGCAGCAATTTCAAAATTGTCGGGCGATATTTCAGCCCCTTGCTGGCGTAATTTATCCATTTCGCTGATCAAAGCCCACGGGTCTACAACAACACCGTTGCCAATCACGCTTTTTTTACCACCGCGCACAATTCCAGACGGCAGCAGCGATAATTTATACACTTTGCCATCAATAACCAACGTATGGCCCGCATTGTGGCCGCCTTGGAACCGGACTACGACATCAGCACGCTCAGAAAGCCAATCGACAATCTTGCCTTTTCCTTCGTCGCCCCACTGTGATCCTACGACTACAACATTGCCCATGTTCTATCTCCTGCGTGCTTGATTTATACTTTATCAAAAGAATTAGAAAGATTATAATGGCTGTAATTTGCCACCAATAAATACATAACCACACCCCAACCGCTTTGCTTCTATGATAGGATCAGGGGTTTCAGTCAAGCCTTGAATCGTCCGATACCCATCAGCACGGATTTTATTGATGCAACGCGCATGGGAACCTAGCGGAAAATAAGCTTTTTTTATGTCTAAGCTACTTGGTAAAATATCAACCAAGCTGTCCAGATAAACTGAAAAGCCCGTCGCACTTTCCCGTGTGCCATCAGCCCGTTCCACAAGATAGCGACCACCACGACCTAGCTCGCCCTTGGCACCACGCGCAAATATACCAAAACCAAGACCGCTTTTATATTCAAATCCATGACTTTCACACGGGTCTACGATAATTGTTACATCTGGGATACGCTCTTTAACTGCACTTACAAGCGTTTCTAAACGATCACACAATGATTTTGCTTCCCCAGTTAAGGGTAATGCTTGCAGGGCTGCCACAGCATGGTCAACAGACCCCGCTGCCGCTAACAATCCTCGGCAGATATCACCCGTGCGCCCGTCAAACCTTTCGATGGCTGCACTATCTTTGGCATCCAGCGCTGCGTGCACTTTCGCGCGTTGCTGCACATCCAAACTTAGCATGTCACAAATTGCACCTGTCAGGGGTGCCGCTGTCAGGTCAAGCGTTAAGTTTTTCACACCAACTGCGCTTAAAGCATCCACAGCTACGGCGATCACTTCAAGCTCCGCATATATACTCTCATCACCAATGAGCTCAAAACCAGCTTGATTAAATTGCCGCGCAGGCCGCACTTGGCTGCCCTTCACACGTAACACATTGCCCGCATAAGCAAGCCGTAGCGGTCGCTGTGCACCCAACAAGCGCGTTGCAGCTAGGCGTGACATCTGCACAGTCATATCAGCACGCACTGCCATAGTGCGCTGTGTATCAGGGTCCATAAGACGAAACATATGATTGCTTTTAGCGGCACCTGGACCCGCGAGTAAGCTTTCCTCATATTCCACAAGCGGCGGAGCAACGCGGTCGTAACCATATGACATAAATACATTAACCAAACGATGTATTATGAGCGCTTCATGTTCTGCTTTTGGGGCCAACTGATCTTGGAGACCTGTCGGCAGTAAAGCTTGCCTTGCATAAGCTGTGCCTTTGGATTGGGAAGCATTCTGGGCAGCTCTGTTTTTAGGTTTCATGGTATCGGTCATAGTCTACACCTGTACATGCTTTAAAATGCCAGTTTCTTAACCTGTAGTACATGCGCAAGTGCACCTACTTGGTCAAGCACAATATCTTTAATGGGTTCATCAACAGATACCAAAGCAACGGCTTGTTTGACCTCAAGTTTTCGTCCAAGCGCAAATGTCGCAATATTCACACCATTTTGACCCAGCAGGGAACCCAGCGCCCCGATAAAGCCTGGCTTATCAGAGTTAACAGCATAGAGCATATTATCAGAAAGCTCGGCTTCCAGCATCACACCATTAACCTCCACTATACGCGGGGCACGATTTGCAAACAAGGTGCCTGATACGGTTCGGGTTTGTTTTTCCGTTTCCACGGTTAAGCGGATCAGCGTGTTATAATCACCTTCACGGTCATGTGTTGTTTCTGTAATATCAATATTACGCTCTTTGGCAATAACAGGCGCATTGACCATATTAACGCTGCTCATGAGCGGTGATAGCAAGCCTTGCAACACTGTTGCCGTTAGGGGGCGGGTATTCAGCGTCCCAACATGGCCTTCATATTCAATCGTTACTTTCTTCAGGGCGTGTTCGGTTAATTGGCCTGCAAAACCGCCAATCTGAGCAGCCAAAGTCATATATGGTTTCAGTTTTGGGGCTTCTTCGGCGGACAAGCTAGGCATGTTCAGGGCATTAGTGACCCCGCCTGTAAGCAAATATTCTGACATCTGCTCAGCGACTTGCAGGGCTACATTGACTTGTGCTTCACTTGTACTGGCCCCAAGGTGCGGCGTGCAAATGACATTTTCATGCCCAAAAAGTGGGTTTTCTTTTGCTGGCTCGACTTCAAACACATCAAGAGCAGCACCAGCCACTTTTCCATCATTCAAGGCAACCAATAATGCGGATTCATCGATCAAACCACCACGCGCACAATTTATTATACGCACGCCGTCTTTCATCTTAGCAAAGGCAGTTTTGTTGATTATCCCACGTGTTTGGTCCGTAAGCGGTGTGTGTAATGTTATAAAATCAGCGCGAGCAAACAGTTCGTCTAGCTCCACTTTTTGCACGCCTATATCCGCGGCTCGTTCCGCAGATAAGAACGGATCAAAAGCGATTACTTTCATCTTAAGGCCCTGTGCGCGGTCCGCAGCGATCGATCCTATATTACCAGCGCCAATCAGACCCAAAGTTTTCCCTGTTAGCTCAACACCCATGAACTTGGATTTTTCCCACTTTCCTTGGTGCGTAGACGCATTGGCTTGAGGAATTTGACGGGCCAGCGCCATCATCATTCCCATTGCATGTTCGGCTGTGGTGATGCTATTACCAAAGGGCGTATTCATAACGACGCAGCCCGCATTTGTTGCAGCTGGAATATCGATATTATCAACACCGATACCGGCGCGTCCAACGACTTTTAAGTTCACAGCCGCTGCTAAAATCTCGGCAGTTGCTTTGGTGGCGGAGCGGATCGCAAGGCCGTCATACTTGCCAATAACAGCTTTCAGTTCGTCTGGTGTCATTCCAGGGAGAAAATCAACATCAACGCCGCGCTCTTTAAATGTTTGTTCGGCAAGCGGGCTCATTTTATCAGAAATCAGGACCTTTGGCATCGGTCATTCCTTTCTCTAGTTTTTATATATTTTGTTTCGGGAAGGCAGGGTACTTCATTGCACCCCCACCACATCGCGCTTTTCTATGGTTATATCTTAAGCAAGGGAGGCTTTTACCTCACCATACGCCCAATCAAGCCATTTCGTCAGCACGTGTAAATCTTCTGCGTTCACCGTGGCACCCGCCCAAATACGCAGGCCAGCTGGTGCATCGCGGTAAGCCCCAATATCAAAAGCAACACCTTCAGCGTCCAGCAATGCAGCTAATTTTTTAGGAACCGAGGCTTGTGCATCTGCGTCCAAGGTTTCAAACCAAGGGTCCGTGACTTTCAAGCATACCGAGGTATTAGAAATAGTGACTGGATCATTCGCCAGGAAACCAACCCAATCGGTTTCATCAACCCAGTCAGCAAGCACTTTTAGGTTCGCCTCTGACTTGGCAATCAAACCACCCAAACCCCCAAGACTTTCAGCCCAACTGAGC
>JABABO010000106.1 GCA_014238195.1 Kordiimonadaceae bacterium
TGTCGGCTGATCCTGTTCAAGAAGTGAAGGTAGGATACGAGATACTAAAAGGACTTGGCCTTCGTCACCGTGGTGTGCGGATCGTGTCTTGTCCTTCTTGCGCGCGTCAGGCATTTCCTGTGATTAAAACCGTTGAGGTATTGGAAGAACGCTTAAGCCATATCCATACCCCATTAAGTTTGTCGATAATTGGTTGTGTTGTGAACGGCCCAGGTGAAGCCCGAGAAACAGATATAGGCTTAACAGGTGGTGGTAATGGCAATCATATGGTTTATCTAAGTGGGATGACGGATCATAAAATTACTGATGATCGTTTGGTTGAGCATATCGTTGAACTGGTGGAAGCAAAAGCAGCAGAGCTTGATGCTAATGGCTCCCATTCTTAGTAAAATTTAGGGCAAAATTTAAGGGGTAACCCGCTATGAAACTGCAACCAGCACGCGGCACGCGTGATATTTTTGGCAAAGAGGCACGCCGCATGGCCCATGTGGTCCAGACCTTTAAACGGATCGGCGTCACTCATGGCTTTGAAGAATTATCGACGCCTATATTTGAATTTACAGATGTCTTCAAGCGCCCACTGGGTGAAGCCTCTGATATTGTATCGAAGGAAATGTACACATTTCAAGATCGTGGCGGTGAAGATATTACTTTGCGCCCAGAATTCACGGCTGGGGTTTGTCGGGCTTTTATATCAAACGGGATGACACAAAACTTACCATGCCGTTTCATGAGCCACGGCCCTGCATTTCGGTACGAGCGTCCGCAAAAGGGACGCTACCGTCAATTTCATCAGTTAAATGCTGAGCTACTAGGGCCAGATACACCAGAGTTTGACGTGGATATGATTGCTTTTGCCGCTCACATATTATCAGACTTGGGTTTAAGCCAGCGGGTCACACTGAATATTAATACGTTGGGTGATGGTGAAAGCCGCGCTTTATACCGTGAAAATTTAGTGGATTATTTTAAATCGCACAAGAATAGCTTGTCTGACGATAGCAAAGAACGTTTGACCAAAAACCCGTTGCGTATCTTGGATAGCAAAAGCAAAGACGATCAAGCGATTATTGCTGGTGCACCGAAACTATCAGACCATCTGAATGAAAAAAGCTGTGATTTTTTTGCGCGTGTGAAAGCAGGCCTTGATGCCAGCAGCATTGCTTATACACACAATGAACGCCTTGTGCGGGGGATGGATTACTATAATCATACAGCATTTGAATTTATCACCACAGATCTTGGTGCACAGGGAACCGTGATTGGGGGTGGGCGGTATGACGGACTCATTAAACAACTGGGTGGTACGCCCACCGCCGGTGTTGGGTTTGCTGGTGGCATTGAGCGCCTTGCCATGTTGCTAACAGAAACGCCTAAAGCTAAGCGCTTGACTGTGCTTATGCCGATGGGTGATGCTGCTATGCTTGTTGGTTTTAAAGTCGCGGAAAACCTGCGCCGTGCTGGTATTGCAGTGGCGACAGACCGTAGTGGGAATTTGACTAAGCGTTTAAACCGTGCGAGCAAAAAAGGGGCAAGTCATGTCGTGATCATCGGTGATAATGAAATTACAGCCCAAACAGCACAGGTTAAAACGCTGGATACGGGTGACCAACAGGACATAGCCATAAGCCGTGTGGCTGATCATATTAAGTTTACGTCTACTGGGGAAAACCCATGATTATTTCACGCGAGCGTCTTCAACAGTTGCTAGATCGTTTTAGCTACCTTGAGCACGCTCTTGGCACGCCCGACGAATTTTCGAATGATGAATTCATCAAATTATCGAAGGAATATTCTGATTTGGGGCCAATTGTTGAAGCGGCCCAAGCCCTGCTTAATGCCCGCAACGAGCAAAAAGACCTAGAAGAAATGACAAGCGGTGATGATGCTGAGATGAAAGAATTAGCGCTTGAAGAGTTAAAAGAATTGAAAGAGCGCTTACCTGAAATGGAAAAAGACCTTTCTATTCAGCTTTTACCCAAAGATGCAGCTGATGCAAAATCAGCAATTTTAGAAATCCGTGCAGGTACTGGCGGTGATGAAGCCGCCATATTTGCAGGTAATTTATATAATATGTACGAACGCTATGCTGTCAGCGCGGGTTGGAAAGTAGAAATGATTTCAGCGAGTGTCGCCGAAGTGGGGGGCTTTAAAGAAATTGTTGCCAATATCAGTGGTAAGGGTGTCTTTGCCAGATTGAAATTTGAAAGCGGTGTCCACAGGGTTCAACGGGTGCCTGTGACAGAATCCAGTGGCCGTATTCACACAAGTGCTGCAACTGTTGCTGTGTTACCGGAAGCAGAGGATGTCGATATTGATATTCGTGATCAGGACCTGCGCATTGACACAATGCGGGCTAGTGGTTCGGGTGGTCAGCATGTTAACACAACCGATAGTGCCGTACGGATAACCCATATTCCTACTGGTTTGATGGTCGTGCAAAGCGAAAAATCGCAACATAAAAATCGTGAAAAGGCCATGAAAATATTGCGGGCACGTTTATTTGATATGGAGCGTGAAAAACTTGCGAGGGAGCGCTCAGATGACCGTAAAAGTCAGGTGGGAAGCGGTGATAGATCTGAACGTATTCGCACTTATAATTATCCGCAAGGACGGGTTACTGATCATCGGATAGGTCTAACGCTGCATAAATTAGATCAGATTTTAGCAGGGGAAGGGTTGGACGAAGTTATCAGCGCCCTGATAGCAGAAGACCAAGCTTTTAAACTATCAGCTATGGAAGCTGCCCTTTAGCCATGATGGATCAGCAGCCTATATCACTGGGTGTGTGTATAAAATTAGGGACAAACCAGATTGAAGAAGCAGGGAGTGTAACCGCGCGCTCAGACGCAGAAATTTTAGCTGCACATGCCCTGAATATACCACGTAATCAGCTATATTTTATGTTTGATCATATGCTTAACTCTGGCGAATATGCTTTAATAAAGACATTTTATGATCGCCGTGCTTTGCTAGAACCTGTGGCATATATCACAGGCGTGCAAGAGTTCTGGAGCCTTGATTTTAAAGTCACCCCATCAACCCTGATTCCACGCCCTGACAGTGAAATATTAGTGGAAGCAGTTTTAAAATATTTAAAGGCAACTGGTGGCATAAATCAAAAGCGGACTATACTTGATCTGGGTACTGGAACAGGCTGTATTTTATTGTCCCTTTTAAGTGAATGCCCAAACGCAATCGGGATTGGTGTTGATGTCACCACTGATGCAGTGCAGTTAGCGAAGGATAATGCCCATAATCTAGGGCTTGGTGATCGTACACAGTTTCGACAAAGCGACTGGTTTGATGCAGTTGAAGCCCCAAATGGTGGATTTGATGTGATTGTTTCTAACCCGCCCTATATACCTTTGCCTGACATGGATTTGCTAATGCCTGATGTTAAAAACTTTGAACCAACCTTAGCGCTTTTAGGTGGTCATGACGGCCTTGAAATGTATCGTAGTATCATTAAGCGGGCTGGGTCTTACTTGGCCAGTAATGGGTGCTTAGCATTTGAAGTGGGCGTTAATCAGGTAAAAGCTGTCGCTGGATTGATGCAGAGCGAGGGATTTAGAAATCCGACTATTGAAAACGACCTAGGGGGTATTGCGCGTGTCGTTTTAGCAAAAAAATAGCAGAAATATATATTAAAGGCTTGGAATATAAGACTTTGCAGGCTAGGGTGTTGTTATTGGCATTACGCATAAGACTGCAATGCAGCGCGTACCCAGTAATCCGAACATATTTAACTATCGGATATTTTAGTAGGATGAGCCTACTTTTATTATCTCTAACAAATTGTTGGTATTGATTTCATATGAAACAAGGACAAAATGTACGCAAAGGTCGTGCGCGTCAGGCACCCCGTAAAGGGGGTCGTGGTGGTGGCCCAGGGCATAACCGTCAAGAACAAAAAGTACGCGGTAATCCAAAACAACACATAGACAAGTTCAAAAAACAAGCACACGAGGCATTGCAATCTGGTGATCGGGTGATGAATGAATACTATTTACAATATGTGGATCATTATCAGCGTGTTCTGAACGACATGAAACACTTGCAGAACAGTGACCAAACCACAAATTTTGAAGCTAGCAAAAAACACGACCCAAGTTCGGCTCAGCAAGTTGCAGGTGACCAAAATCCTCAAGATTCTGGTACCTTGAACGGGTCGGAAAATGATACTCAGGAAAAGCCTAAACGGGCGCCTAGTCGAAAACCTTTCGGGGATAATCGTAAAGCTGCTGGACCAAAGCATCTTCAAAATCCAAAGCATCTTCAAAATCCAAAGCATCTTCAAAATCCAAAGCATCTTCAAAATGATGAGCAAACTTTAAAATCACAGAATGATATAACGGATGATATAACGGATGATATAACGGATGATATAACGGATGATATAACGGGTGATATAACGGGTGATCCTGTTAAGGATCCAGCCAATGTTGATCAGCCAAAAGAAGTTCATCCTGAATTGGACATAGCGACAGAAACCCTGAAATCAGCGCCGCGTACACGCCGCATAGCCAAACCTAAACCAAAAATTGAGACACCAAAAGCTGATAAAGCCAAGAAACCTGCCAGCGAAGAGACATCAGAACAGCCAAAAGCACAGCCAGAACCTGCTGAATAAAGATAACTATGATCATAATCACAACTTGGGCAGCTTATGCGGCCTCTTTTCCGTTGGGCCTTGTTTCTGTGTGAAAACCTACCACATGTATAGCGAGACCAATGAATAATGATCTCATTATTTATTGATAAGTCGAACCGTAATAAAAGCGAGACCAATGAATAATGATCATATTATTCGCAAAGTCTCTTGGGATAAGTCTAACCGACACAAATACTTATAGCCAAATAAGGGTTCAAAATTCTCTGCATTTGGCTATAGAACACGCTTGTGTCATAAATTGAGCAAGCAATTTTATACAAACCTGTAGCTGCTTATATGAAGGGCTGCAAAGTGTAGGATTATTCTGATGAACATAGAACACTATACAGACCGCACACGCGGTTTTATTCAATCTGCGCAGTCCGTTGCGATGCGCGAAGGTCACCAGCGTTTAGTACCAGAGCATCTTTTGAAAGTGATCTTGGATGACAAAGAAGGTTTAGCCGCTAATTTAATTAAGTCTGCAGGCGGTGATCCAGTAAAAGCTTTGCAGGATACTGAAACAGCCTTAGACAAATTACCAAAAGTAGAAACGTCAAGCGGTGCAAGCTTGCATCTTGACCCATTGACAGCGCAAGTCTTTGCCAAAGCTGAGGAGTTAGCTAAAAAAGCAGGCGATAAATTTATCACGACTGAACGGTTGTTGTTGGCCTTGATACTCACCCCAAAAGCTGGCACAGGCAAAATTTTAATGCAATCGGGCGCAACAGCTGAAAATGTGAATACAGCGATCAATGCCGTGCGCAAAGGGCGCAGTGCCGACAGTGCAACCAGCGAAGACCAATATGATGCCCTAAATCGTTTTGCACAAGATTTAACCGAAAGGGCGCGGAATGGTAAACTAGATCCCGTGATTGGCCGCGATGAAGAAATTCGCCGCACTATGCAAGTTTTATCGCGCAGAACTAAAAACAATCCCGTATTAATAGGGGAGCCTGGTGTCGGGAAAACAGCAATTGCCGAAGGCCTAGCACTGCGGATCGTGAACGGTGATGTTCCTGATAGCCTGCGGCAAAAGCGGATTATGGCGCTGGATATGGGGGCGTTGATCGCGGGGGCCAAATATAGGGGTGAGTTTGAAGAACGCTTAAAAGGGGTGCTAAGCGAAGTCGCACACGGCGAAGGGGACGTAATTTTATTCATTGATGAAATGCATACCCTTGTTGGGGCTGGTAAAACTGACGGCGCTATGGACGCATCCAATTTGCTGAAACCCGCTTTAGCGCGTGGTGAATTGCATTGTATTGGTGCAACAACCTTGAATGAATATCGCAAATATGTTGAAAAGGATGCTGCGTTAGAGCGCCGATTTCAGCCCGTTTTGGTCGATGAACCAACTGTTGAAGATACAATTTCCATTCTGCGCGGTATCAAAGAAAAATACGAATTACACCACGGTATTCGTATAACCGATGGGGCGATTGTTTCGGCGGCGACGCTTTCCCATCGCTACATCACAGATCGATTTTTACCCGATAAAGCCATTGATCTGATGGATGAAGCGGCTTCGCGTCTGCGTATGGAATCTGAAAGCAAGCCGGAAGCGATTGATGAATTGGACCGCAAAATCATCCAGTTAAAGATCGAACGCGAAGCGATGAAGAAAGAAAAGGACCAAGGTGCGAAAGACCGCCTGAAAACCCTTGAAAAAGAACTCGCGGATTTAGAACAACGATCAGCAGAGCTAACCGCCCGCTGGCAATTGGAAAAAGAGAAAATCGCTGGCTCCAAAACCTTAGCAGCAGACCTAGACCGTGCCCGTATGGAACTGGAACAAGCCCAAAGGGCAGGGGACTTTGCAAAAGCTGGGGAACTGCAACATGGGGTGATCCCGAAGCTGGAGGAAGCCTTAGCAACCAGTTCGGATGATCCAGAATCTCATGAAAATGAATTGCTGCGTGAAGAAGTAACAGACAGTGACATTGCGGGTGTTGTATCCCGTTGGACAGGCGGACCCGTTGACCGGATGCTGGAAGGCGAACGGGAAAAACTGTTGCGGATGGAAGATATGCCTGGCAA
>JABABO010000034.1 GCA_014238195.1 Kordiimonadaceae bacterium
CAGGTTCTGATTGAACGCCCAAAACCCCATACGGGTATTGATTACCGAAACGGTCTTCCATGTACCCTATACCCAGTGTTACGGGTAGCGAGATATTTTCATAATTGCGCTCCACGACTAAATTAATTTTACGGCCTGGGTAAAGCCGAACAATTGGGCCAATATCACTGAATGTTTCAATATCTTCACCCTTTACAGCGACAATACGGTCACCAGCTAACACACCTGCAGCGTATGCCGCGGAATCTTCAGTGACTTTGGCAATAACTGGTTCCGTTACAGTTGCCCCGTAATTGAAGAAAAACGCTGCAAAAACTAATGCCCCTGCAATTAAATTAATAGCGGGTCCCGCGAAAACAATTAACGCCCTTTGGTGCAAGGGTTTATAATGAAGACAGTCTGCTTTTTCTGCAGCTGTTAAATGTTCAGCCATTTCGCCCGGGTTACTAGCAGCCGATGCATCACCAAAAAACTTTACATATCCGCCAAGTGGCAGGACGCAAAACTTCCAGCGGGTATTATTTTTATCCGTATAGCCGATCAGCTCTTTGCCAAAGCCAATGGAAAAACTATCCACACGCACTTTAAAAAAGCGTGCAACGGAGTAATGCCCCCATTCATGAATGAAAACGAGCAAGCTAAACCCGCCAACAAAGGCTAAGATCGTAAGTAAAATTCCTGGTGCTTCCGAGTCCATATTCTAACCTATTTTATACCCTAGCAACATATTCAGTTGCCCTGTGTCGTGCCTCAGCGTCAATTTCAAATACACTGGCTAAGGAATGTGGCGCTTTCATGTCGCAGATTTCAAGGGTCTTTTCAACTATTTTCGCAATATCTATGAAGCTGCAATTGCCGTTCATAAAGCTAGCGACTGCAATTTCATTCGCAGCATTAAGAACAACAGGTGCCCCGCCCCCAGCTTTCAGCGCATTAATCGCTAGTTTTAGGCAGGGAAATTTATCATAATTTGGTTCTTGAAAATCTAGCTGACCAATTTTTGCAAGCGATAAGCGTTCAACGGGTGTTTCTATGCGACGAGGCCACGCCATACTGTAAGCAATAGGTGTACGCATGTCTGGCGACCCGAGTTGCGCTAAAACGCTGCCATCTTTATACTCTACCATCGAATGGATAACCGATTGTGGGTGTATGATAGCTTCTATTTGATCCACGGCCACAGGAAATAAATGATACGCTTCGATGATCTCTAGGCCTTTATTCATCAGCGTTGCAGAATCAACCGAAATTTTTTCGCCCATATCCCAATTCGGGTGAGCAACCGCGAGGGATGGCGTAATATTTTTAAACTCGACCATTGGTGTTTCTAAAAATGGCCCACCAGATGCCGTAAGGATAATCTTTGAGACATGCTCAGGAGCGTTAAAGTCAAAAACTTGATAGATGGCATTATGTTCACTATCAACAGGTAGGATTTTCGCGCCGCTCTTTTCTGCCCTAGCCATTAAGATTTCACCCGCGCATACAAGGCATTCTTTATTGGCTAGGCCAATGACGGCACCGCGATCAACAGCTGCCATAGTAGGCTTTAAGCCAGCGGCCCCGACGATTGCTGCCATAACAAAATCACTATGTCGCTTGGCTGCCTCGATTATGCCGTCTTGCCCCAGCAGGATTTCTATGCCCGAACCTTGTAA
>JABABO010000275.1 GCA_014238195.1 Kordiimonadaceae bacterium
GGTTCACTTAACAAGGTATGGGACAGAATCATGGGTAAAGACGAACAAGGGATTATAGCCGACTATATGCAAGACTCTGAAGGCGCTATGCAGAAGTTTGCCGCTAGTCCAGAAATCACAAACACGATCATACTGTTTGTGGATATTATCGCACATTCAATGGCAAATGGCGGTAAATTACTGATTGCAGGCAATGGTGGATCTGCTGCTGACGCGCAGCATATTGCGGGCGAATTTATATCGCGGCTATTTTTTGATCATGAACCCCTACCTGCACTGGCTTTAACAACCGACAGCTCAGTGATCACGGCTACAGGCAATGATTATGGCTATGAGAATATCTTTGAGCGACAAATTTTGGGGTTGGGCCAAAAAGGAGATGTATTTTTGGGTATCTCCACATCAGGGACATCGCCGAATATTCTTAAAGGATTTGGCGCTGCTCAGAAACGCGGCGTCATATCCCTTGGCTTTACAGGCGCACAGATGGGGCCGATGACGGAACTGTGCGAGAGTATTTTGCAAGTACCATCAGTGAAAACATCGATCATACAGCAATTACATATTGTCGCAGCGCACTTGATTTGTGGCTTGGTTGAAAATCGTCTATGTGGCCCAAAAGCATGAGACTTTTACCATGAGTGTTTCCAATAATCTTTCAACTCGTTTTCCGCGCCAGTGTGCTATTCTGGTTGGTGGCTTAGGCTCTCGCCTTGGTTCCTTAACCAGTGAAACACCAAAACCGTTACTGGATTGCGGTGGGCGGCCCTATCTTGCTTGGATACTCCGTGAATTACAACGTTATGGGATACAGGAATTTGTTCTCCTTGCGGGGTTTCGCTCAACAGCAGTTGATGAATTTGCCAAATCTGTTCATCAATATCTTCCAAAAAAGTGCAGTGTAAAAGTTTCGGTAGAAAAGGAACCAATGGGCACTGGCGGTGCACTTGCGCAAGCCAAGGATATGCTGGATGATCGGTTTATGTTGATAAATGGTGATTCTTGGTTTGATGTCAATCTCGTGCATTTTCTACAACAAAATCAATCTTCCGATGACACACTTGCCCATATTCTGCTTAATCAAGTGGAGGATGCTTCCCGTTTCGGTGTGGTAGAACTTGATAATGGTTCTGTACGGGAATTTTATGAGCGCCCACCCACACCTGATATGAATTTAGTGAATGCGGGAATGTATATTCTGTCGAAAGACATTTGTAACTATATTGATGGGTCTTGCTCATTAGAGCGTGACATATATCCAAAACTTGCCAAACAGGGGTTGATAACCGGCGAAGCGCACACAGGTTATTTTATCGATATTGGCATTCCAGACGATTATAAGCGCGGATGTGTTGACTTGCCAAAACGCTTTTTACGCGGTGCTGTATTTTTTGACCGCGATGGTGTTTTAAACACGGACTTGGATTGGGTGGGAACTGTGGACCGTTTTCATTGGAAGAACGGCGCAAAACAGTTAGTCAAGCATGTAAATGATATTGGCTTGTATTCTTTCGTTGTCACTAATCAAGCGGGGGTTGCCCGTGGTTTTTATTCAGAACATAATGTTCTCAGTCTTTATGACTATATGCAGGCTCAAGCAAATTCCGAGGGGGCACATTTTGATGACTGGCGTTATTGTCCGTATCACCCTACTGCACCGCTTGCACACTATAGAAAAGAATCAATCAACCGAAAACCTAAGCCCGGAATGCTGAACGAGCTGATTGATGCATGGGAATTAAATAGGGAAAAATGCCTTATGATCGGCGATAGCGAAACGGATATGCAAGCCGCCAGCGCTGCGGGTATAACGGGAAGGCTTGTGTGTAAAGAGGATGATTTGATCAAGTGTCTGCACGACATAAACTTAGTAAATCCTACTGAATGATTTTGGATTGATACAGTGTGACCATTTTTTTAAAGACTGTTGGCAGCCCAGCTTTTGAAATATCGGTTAGGGGTACCCATACGCTGTTTTCAATATTTATTTTGTGATCTAAATGCCCAATTGCCAATTCTGTTAACAAATGAAAATGGGTGAATGTATGTTGGGTTTGGCCTTCACACATTTGCCAAGTTGTTTTTACAGGGGCACAGTCTGCCATCGTCGCGTAAGGGAAGTCGTGCTGGTCGGTCCAAGGTGTGTGAAAAACCCCAAGCATACCCCCCAGCAAACCCTTTGCTGGCCTGCGTTCCAACAGAATATGTTGATCATGTAGGATTATAAAGCTGATCGCGCGTCGTGTGGGCCGTTTGGTTTTGGGCATTTTGATGGGGTATTTCTCCATATCCCCAGCTTTAAAAGCTTTGCAGCTAAGGTGAACAGGGCATTGATCACATTTTGGGTTCTTGGGGGTGCAGATTAAAGCCCCTAAATCCATCATAGCTTGGCAAAAATGGCGCTTTGTGAAATCTGGGGCTGTTTCTGATGGGGTTACAGCGTCGGTTAAAGCTGTTATATGTTTTTTCGATTTTGGCAGTGGAACTTTCACTCGGTTCTGTCTCGTGATGATCCGTTCAATATTGCCGTCAACCACAACTGCGCGCTTACCAAAAGCAATCGCAGTTATGGCGGCAGCCGTATAAGCGCCAATCCCGGGGAGTGCTTTCAGCAATTTTTCAGTGTTTGGGAACATGCCGCTGTGATCACAGACAATCACACAAGCACATTTATGGAGGTTACGTGCGCGCGCATAATATCCAAGTCCTGCCCATTCTTTTAAAATGTCTTCCACGGGGCTTGCGGCCATATTCTGCACAGTGGGCCAAAGGCGTGTGAACGTCTCAAAGTAATTTTTAACAGCCGCCACAGTTGTTTGTTGCAGCATGATTTCGCTCAGCCACACATGATAGGGATCGGGTGCTTGATCAAATGTTCGCCAAACAAGTGTTCGACCGTTAATTTTATACCAGTCAATTAGGTTTGATGAAAAATCTGTCATGGTCTAGGCTCATTTAATGAAGAAGCTATGATTAAAGGTTGGGGATTGTTAAAACAACTGGTAAACATAAGGAGTGATATGTTTAAGGCAAGAGTATTGGTAAAGTCTGTGGCAGAAAAACCCAAAAAACCAGCCTATGTAAAACCCAAGAAGCCCTTCAGGCATAGAAAATCCGTGCAAGCTTCAAAGCTTACATCCAAACTTGTTGATCGTGCACTGCGCCGCAAAGGTTTTGCCCAATCGGAAATCATAAAACGTTGGCCCTTGATTGTCGGTAAGGAACTCGCAGAAAATAGCGTCCCCCTTCGTTTAAAGTTTCCTTATGGGGAAAATATGGATGCTACATTATTTGTGCGCGTGGAATCAGCTTACGCACCCGTGTTATTACATGGCAGTGAGTTTATTAAACAGCACGTTAATGCTTATTTTGGTTATCGTGCGGTCGCCAAAATTTCCCTTAAGCAAGGCCCATTAAAGCATCAACGTCGTGGTGTGCCTTTGCCTGTTGAACCTTTATTGCCTGCGGAAGAAAAACGCCTGAACCAGTTACTAACAAAGCCTAGTAAGACGTCAATGCATGATGAAAGCGACCTAACGGTTTCTTTACGCAGGCTAGGCGAAGCTGTGATAATCGGCACGCGAAGCCCTGAAAACGATAAAGCCGAGTGACGGCCTTGCTGTGCAGATGTAGGAGTTTAGTTTGAAAATAACCGTTTGGGCAAATAAAGACTCGCACAGGCGGTGGAAGCAATGTAAACACTATATAGCCAATTGCGGTGATTTTTTATCACCTTTTTTGGCTATAAGTATTTGTGCCGGTTCGACTTATCAATGAATAATAAGATCATTATTCATTGGTCTCGCTATACATAGTAGGTGAAATAATATGACATACGATACCAATGGGGTGATTATGGCAAATTTATCTAAAATGATCTTTTTAAAGCGTATAGCCTTAACTGTAACCGCGACCCTGTTTATTGCCGCTTGCGGTGAAAATAGTGATAAGTCTGGCCATGAGTCTGACATATCTAATGCGACAGCGAGTGCGTCATCTGATACGATGGCTTTTGATGCCAACGCAGCTAATGATGCATCCTTGGCCCAGGCCGCTGAGCAGACCATGCCAATGACCGTGCCAATTACAGACGGTGACATAAAGGGTACATGGGGTGATATTGTCTATGGCAGTCCTGATGCTAAAATTGAAATCATTGAATATGCCTCAACCACTTGCCCGCACTGTGCAACGTTCGCCAATAGCGTTTTCCCCCGCATCAAAGAAAAATTTATTGATACGGGTGATGTGCGGTTTATTTACCGAAACTTTATTTTGAACCGCCTTGATTTAGCTGCCAGCGCGATTGCACGCTGCGGGAACAGCGATCAAACACTGCAATTGATGAAAAGCATTTTCGCCCGCCAAAATGATTGGGCGCGTTCAAGCGATCCTATTAGCGCTTTGGCAGCAATTGCGCGGCGTGTGGGCCTTAGCCGTGTTGCGGTTGACCGTTGCCTTGCGGACACTGCTTTACACAAGCATTTGGTCGAAATGACCCAAACAGGCCAAAAATCATATAATGTGAACGCAACGCCGACGATAATACTTGATGGACAAAATCTTGGTAGTGTGGGTTTTGATAAGCTATCTGAGTTGATAGAAGACAAGAAATAATTAAATAGTTTGGTATTAGTGTTGGCTTATTCCTGATTATTTTACAAATTATGATTATAATAAAGATCAGGATAGATAACTTTAGGGATGTTCTTACCAAGGGGTAGCTGCGCCAATGCATTTTTCGCGTTTGCGATTATCTGGATTTAAATCCTTTGTTGATCCGACCGAGCTTTTGATCGAGCCTGGTTTGACGGGCGTTGTGGGTCCTAACGGCTGCGGTAAATCAAATTTGCTAGAGGCTATTCGCTGGGTGATGGGCGAAAACCGCGCTAAATCATTGCGCGGCGCTGGCATGGATGATGTGATTTTTTCTGGCACGGACCGCCGTTCACCGCGCAATATGGCGGAAGTGACGCTTGTTCTTGATAATTTTGAGCGCAATGCGCCGGCGGCGCATAATCATGAAGATATGATCGAAGTGACCCGTCGGATTGAGCGGGAATCAGGGTCTGCTTACCGTATTAATGGCAATGATCAACGTCAAAAAGACGTGCAGTTATTATTTGCAGATGCAGCGACTGGTGCGCGCTCGCCAGCCCTTGTGTCGCAGGGCCGTATCGGTAGTTTGATTAATGCAAAACCCGAGGATCGCCGCGCCATTCTTGAAGAAGCAGCAGGGATTACAGGGCTATATAGCCGTCGCAGGGAAGCAGAAAGCCGCTTGCGCAGTGCCGAAGGGAATTTAGTGCGCCTGCAAGACGTTATCGGCGCGATGGAAAATCAGATTGCAGGTTTAAAGCGTCAAGCACGGCAAGCGGTGCGTTACCGCACAATCTCAAATGATATACAGCAAACTGAGGCTAGCTTACTATATTTACGCTGGGCAACAGCGAGCGAACAGGTCATTGTCTTAGAAAGCAGCCACCGCGACGCGGCAAAATTAGTGGCTGGTATTACGGTTCGTGTCGCTGAAATCAGTACAGCACAAGCAAAGTTTGCAGCGACACTGCCAGATTTACGGGAAGCCGACGCCAGCGCCGCCGCCGTGGTTCAGCGACTGAAAATTGAGCAAGAAAATTTAGACGCCGAAGTTGCTCGCCGTAAAGAAACGGCTGATGGCCTGCGTGCAAGGATCAAGCAAATTGCTGATGATAAAGCCCGTGAAGAGGAGATATCGAGTGATGCTGGCGCAGCCCTTGAACGTTTAAAATCAGAGCAAGGGCGACTAAAAAACGCCATTGAAGGCGAAAAGGAAGCCGCAAGCACAGCCCAAGAAACCTTAGAGACTACATCCCGCACTGCAAGCGATACAGAAGCTGAGTATGACCAGTTATCGGAACGTTTTGCAAATAGTCGCGCCCAGAAATCATCGCTGGAAAGTGATAAGCTTGCCATTGGGCGGCGGTTGGCTCAGCTTGCGTCCGAGAAAAACCGCATCACACAGGAAATTGAGACTTTAGCGGCTACGGATATGGTGGTGGCTGCGGTAAAATTAGCCGAGGAAGCCATTAAGCGCGAGGAAGGAAACCTTCTCGCGTGTGAAAAAGCCCTTGAAAGCGCCGAAGCCGCGACAGCGACAGCCCGTAAACTCAGCTCTGACACTGAAAATAAACGTTCAGAACTTGCAGGAAAGTTGAAGGCATTAGACGGTGAAATCAGCAGTTTGAAAAGCCTTGTAAGCGCGGGAAACAAAGGCAGCGATGCCCCAGTTTTTGAGCACTTAAGCGCCCAAGCTGGTTATGAGACAGCAATTGGCGCTGCACTGGGCGCCGACGCTGAAGCAGGGCTTGATGCTGCGGGGGTGCGTTATTGGGCTGGCTGTAAAACTGATCATACGGTCAGCAGTTGGCCAAACGGTGTGACACCCATAGCCGATTATGTCGTCGCCCCCGATGCTTTGGATGCGCGAATTGCAATGACCGGCCTGTTGGATGATGCCAGCTCTGGCGTTAAAGTGGAGGATTTAAAGCCTGGGCAGCGTGTTGTGGCAAAAGATGGCCGATTATGGCGCTGGGATGGTTTTACCGTAAAAGCGGGTGCACCAAACCAGGCGGCGATAAAGCTAGCCCAGAAAAATCAGTTGGGTAACTTAGAACAACACTATTCCCGCCTGCAAGCGGATATGGAACACGCGGCACGTGACGCTACGGCAGCAGTGACGACCCACAAACAAGCCCGCGCCGCAGAAGACACACAGCGCCAAACCAGGGTTGCCGCTGAACGCGCGCTTGCGGATGCCCACCGTAAATTGGTGGCAGCAGAACAAGATGCCAGTCGTATCGATACCCGTTTAGCGTCCCTAAGGGAAACATTAAAGCGTATTGACAATGAAGACAGGGAAACGAAACAACGCATTGCTGGCATCGATGAAAAAATTACCACATTACCTGATTTGGGTGACATGGAAGCCGCCTTGATACGTGCACGTCAGCATGTGGAACAGGTGCGCAGCAAATTATCAAACGCGCGGGCTGCTTATGATAGCTTGCGGCGAGAAGCGCAAGCCCGTGCGGACCGCTTAACGGCCATAGACAGCGAAGCAACAGCGTGGGAACTGCGGGTGACAAGGGCTGCTAAGCAGCTAGCCTCGCTGGACAGTCGGGCGGATGATACATTGAAACAGCTCGCAGCCGTTGAAGCAGGGCCAGAGCTTTTACATCAAAAGCGCCAATCCTTACTGTCGGCATTGAATGAAGCAGAACAAAACCGCAGTCAGGCGACAGAAAGCCTGCTACAAGCCGAAGCCCAGCTTGCAGAAAAAGATAAAGCCCTGCGCAGTGTTCAATCCGAAGAGCAACGCCTGCGTGAAAATCAAATCCGTGCTGAGGCCGCTTGTGAAACGGCCCTTAATCGCCGTAAGGATATTGCTTTACAAATAGGCGAACGTTTTGAGTGCGCCCCGACAAAAGTTCTAGAAAAAGTCGGCTTAATGACATCGGATACTTTACCTGATGTAAGCGTACTGGATGTCACACTTGAAAAATTAAAGCGGGAGCGTGACCGCTTGGGGGCTGTGAATTTGCGCGCCGAAGAAGAACTTACAGACATTGAAGAACAGCTAGCCCACTTGCTAAGCGAGCGCCGTGACTTGGAAGACGCGATCGCCCGCTTGCGCAGCGCCATTCATGGCCTGAACAGAGAGGGGCGGCAGCGCCTGCTGGCGGCTTTTGATTTGGTTAATCAGCATTTCGGCGATTTGTATGCGTCTTTGTTTGATGGCGGGCAGGCCCACTTGAAACTGACCCAGTCCGACGACCCCTTGGATGCGGGGCTAGAGATTTTCGCATCACCGCCTGGTAAAAAATTGCAAGCCTTGTCGCTGCTTTCGGGCGGCGAGCAGGCTTTGACAGCGCTGGCGTTAATATTTGCAGTGTTTATCACCAATCCAGCCCCGATTTGTGTTCTCGACGAGGTTGACGCACCCCTCGATGATGCCAATGTTGATCGGTTTTGTAACTTGCTTGATGATATGCAAGCCCGCACAGACACACGGTTTTTAATCGTCACCCATAATGCCGTTTCCATGAGCCGTATGAACCGACTGTTCGGTGTCACAATGGCTGAGCGCGGGATCAGTACACTGGTGTCTGTGGACCTTGAACGCGCCGAAGAATTGATGGAAAGCGCTTAGTTGGTAATTGCTACGCATTGCACGGGGTGACGAATTTGCCGTCATTCCTTCCCAGCACCGTCATACCGATGAAAATCGTATGGGGTTTGCCTCGCTGTTCGATGACTGTGCTCAGCTCCCTTGCAAACCTGTGCCCACCATTTATAAAACGTGCTTTCAGCAATCCCATGATGACGGCAAACAACTGCAGTCGTTTGGCCAGCTTCTTGGTCTTTCAAAATGCGGATGATCTGTTTCTCACTAAAACGGCTCTTCTTCATTGTTCTGTCTCCTTTGTGGGGGACCCTACACTTTTAACTGGACGAATTTAAGGGGCCCAGGTCAGGATCAATGGCTTAGACTAAAATCTAATATAATGTACGGAACATTAGGTATTAAGGTCGCTACCCCTATTGGATTATGGTCAGCGCCGGTGGAATATCTTTAAATTAGCGGTATAGTCGGCAATCGTAAGGTTTAGGGAACTGCGAATATGGATACATCACAAACACGCACCGAAAATATTCATTTCTTGGAGTATGCGATTCAGCGTATTTGGATGGCGCAGGGCGCGTCTGAAATCCACGCACATTATGTGGCCGATGCTATTGGGTTCGCCCACCGTCAAGGTAAGCTGAATCAAGGCATAGGCGTTTTTGAATGTATTGATCTGGTCAATCAAATGGGCCTGATTGATATGGACGCTGTGCCGGAGCTTGTGAGCGAAGGGCCAGCATTTGCTGTTTTTGATGGCAAGGGTTCATCTGGATATTATGCCCTTAACTTGATGGCGGATAAAGCGATTGAGCTGGCGCGTGAGACTGGGATTGCCATTGTTTTTGGCGGTAACCACTTTGATGCTGGTAGCTTTGCGCGTTATGTCTATAAGGCCTTTGAGCAAAATATGGTTGGTATCGCGTCTAATAACACAGTGCCGCTTGCGGCCCCATTTGGCGGGATGGAGAATATTCTCTCTTGCCCGCCATTTGACGCCATTATGCCATCAGGAAAAGAACCGCCGATTTGGGCGAGCCTCAAATTTGGTGAATTCTATGATGCCGATGTCGCAGAAGCTGTTTTGCAGAACAAAAAGATGAAGGGCAAATGGGTGATCGATCCCAAAAGCGGCGAGTTAACCGATGACGTTGCCCCTTACGCCGTGCCAATTGAAGGGTATGGCCGCCTTTGGGACTGCACCGCGCCTGCTCAAATTGAAACGCCTCGAACCTATGCCATGAATATGTGGAACGAAGGATTAAGCGCAATTATTAATCCAATTGGAGTACCGTCATCAGAGCTGCCAACAATTGAAGAATTCGCTGATGGCACGGCTAAGCATACGAGTGTCGGCGGTAGTTATTTCATGTGCATCGACCCAAGCAAGTTTGGCCCTCTTGCTGCCATGCAGGCGAGGTCAGACGCATATGTGTCAGCCATTAAAGCTTGCAAGCCCCGCCCCGGTCACCGTGTTAGAATTCCTGGTGAAACGGCCTATGTGAGTTTGAGCCAAGAAAGCGAAAGCATTGAAGTGCTGACGAACCACTGGGATCCGATCTTTGTTACGATTGCAGGTAGGTATGGCATGAGCGAAGAAAGCTTACGCGCCGAATTTGACGCCATCCAAAGTCAATTACCACGATAAAATGACCTGAATTACCTATTAGGTGGTATGTTTTTATTAAGCCAGCTGAAGCACTTTATCATTATAGACATTTTTCTCCCTCATTACGCGGGATAACGATCTTTAGTGAGAGAAGTAGCGATGAGCCACGATATTGAAACCATTGCCAAGGGTGCTTTTGACAATACGAAATTCACAACATACTGGTTATCCGGCGACGGGAAGCCTGAAACAACTGATGCGCTTGAAGAAGATATAAGCTGTGACCTGCTTATCGTCGGCGCTGGCTTTTGCGGGCTGTGGGCAGCATTGCAAGCCAAAGAGAAAAACCCGGACCGGCATATTGTTGTTATTGAAGGTGCTGAGATTGCTAACGGTGCCACTGGCCGACCAGCAGCCATTCTGTCGACATCGGTTATGCACGGCATTGCCAATACTGAACGAATGTTCCCGGGGGAAGTTGGGCCTCTAGAGGATTTTGGCCACGAAAATAGCGATGGTTTCAAAGATACAATTGAGCGGTTTAATATTGACTGTGACCTTGAATGGGGCGGCGAGTTAACTGTCGCTGTTGGGGGCACTGAAATGCCTTCACTGCAAGAGACCCATGATCTTTTTGTTAAATATGGCCACGAGGCCAAAATGTATGGCAAAGAAGCGCTTAAAGAAGAAATAGATTCCCCTATTTTTGATGGTGGCTTTATGATCAGCAAACGCAGCGGCACTGTCCATCCCGGCAAGCTAGCTTGGGGCTTGAAGCGAGCCATTCTTGAACTGGGTGTAGAGCTATACGAAAATACGCCATTACTAAAGACCAAGAAAATCAAGCTAGGCGTTCAGGTTACAACGCCAAACGCAAAAATATCGGCCAAGAAGGTGCTGTTATGTACGAATGCATACGCTGCGGGACATAAAAATATCCGCAAGCGTGTGGTTGGAATTCGTGACCGGATCGTGGTTACTGAGCCGCTTACCGATGAACAGCTGGCAAGGATAGGCTGGAAAAGCCGTTGCGGCATATATGACACACGCATCCAGTTGAAATATATGCGTCTGACTGCTGATAACCGAATTTTATTTGGGGGTCGTTTGGCTTATTTCTTTGGTGATAATACCGACCCTCAGGCTGATAAAAGTGCAGGATCATTTGTGCCCTTGTTCCAAGCGTTTCTGAGAACTTTCCCGCAGCTTGCTGATGTGAAAGTTGATTATGCATGGTCAGGTCCAATTGGGCTAACAACGCGTATGGCGGTGCATTATCAAAGCTTCCATGACGGTGACATGGTCTATGCTGGTGGCTATTCTGGGTTCGGTGTTACAGCCACAAGGTTTGGCTCGCGTGTTGGGCTTGATATTTTGGATGATTTGGATACGCCAGAACGTAAGTTCAATTTTGCGAAGACCCAACCTGGTTACGTACCGCCGGAGCCTTTCCGCTGGCTTGGGTTTAAGTTCACTATGTATGCTCTTGATACATTAGAAGCTAAAGGTGGGTGGCGTCACTTATGGGTAAAGATAGTCAAGGGTATGGGCTTCCCGATCACTCATAACTAGAGGGCTTAGTATGCCTATAACGAATAAAGTACTCAAAGTTGAGCAAGGTAAAGCTGAGGTGATTGAAGCGCCCATGCCGACGCCCAAAGAAGGCTTTGTTGTGGTAAAGCAAGCCTATGCACCAAACTGTATTGAACATAGGGTTTATAAGACTGGATTTTATGAATGGCATGAGAGTCCTGTTCACTTAGGCCATGAAGGTGTGGGTACAATTTCTGAGATTGGGCCAGGTGTTTCTGGATTGCGTGTAGGGGATCGTGTCATAATCTTTCAAGGCTATACATGCGGTGAATGTTGGGTATGCAGTGAAAGTTTGGGCGCTACACACTGTATTGACCTTAAAGGCCCAAAAGAAATAGAAGAGTTTAACGAAAGCGTTTCAGGTGGTAACGGTTTCTGCGAATACCGTTTGGCCCAAGCAACTATGGTGTCCAAAATACCCGATAGTCTGGATTTCAAATATGCTGCAGCTGGCAATTGCTTGATCGGCTGTACCTATTCTTCTATGCGAGATCATAATATTTCGACTGAGGATATTGTTCTCATTGGCGGTGTTGGTTTTGTAGGCCATGCGACGCTTGTGAATCTTAAATATCGGGGCGCCAAGGTTATCGCACTTGGCCGCGATGAAATACGGATGAAAACAGCAGCAGAGTTAGGGGTTGACCACATTGTTAATCCAGATGATGAAGACTGGCTAGAGCAAGTCAAAGCATTGACGCCGCAAAACCGAGGGGTGGACTACGCTTTTGAATGCTCCGGGTACGAATATTATCAGCAAAAATGTCTCGATGCACTTCGCCATTACGGCACGTTAATTTTGCTTGGTTATGCAGCACATGAAGGACCTGATCTGAAGTGGGCGCTTAATACGGAATTTGGACTGTCGTGGGGGCATAAAACGATAACATCGCACTTTGATGTTAATTTCAATCACAGGCAAAGTCTTATTGAGCTGTTACA
>JABABO010000257.1 GCA_014238195.1 Kordiimonadaceae bacterium
ATAATGATTCCATTATTTATTGATAAGTCGAACCGTAATAAAAGCGAGACCAATAAATAATGATTTCATTATTTATTGATAAGTCGAACCGACACAATTACTTATAGCCAAATGAGGTGATCAATATTCATCGCAATTGGCTATAGACAATTTTAAAGGGGCCTTGCGTCCCTTTAATTTTACAAGTCATTCAAAGCCAAGCTTTGAATAAATTAAGCAATTTTTCCAAAGATTTTTCTTGTCAGATTAGCAATATATTGCTCGTCTTGAGCATTCGATTGCCGTTCTAAATTAGGCTTTGGCCAATTGCTTGCATCTATTGTTATTTTTAAATCTTTAGCGATTTGTTTCATAGCACTAAGCCCCAAATCTTCTATAGTGTCTTCGTATGTAATGGAGTTCCGCACAGCGCTTGGGAAATGTTCTTGCGCATATTGATCCTCAGCCATCAACCACATGAGCTCTTTACACACTTGAGCATGTGTTATTTGATCTATTTTTTCTTGATAGTTATGTGGTTTTTGGATGCGTGATGACCATACATCAGTGGTGCGCGCTTTTGCTAAAGAGTAGGCTTGGGATAATTTATTTCTGCGTTCTAGATAATAAGAATGCTTGAATGGGACGGCCTTAAAAACTTCAATTTTCTTGCTTTTTAAAAGTCGATATTGATCAATATGAAAATTGATTGAAAAAATACCAGTATCGCTTGTTATGCGCGGAATGATGGTTTGTAAGTATTTTTGAAAATTGAGGTCTTTAATTCCAGTGATTCGCATATAAGCGTGCATGTATCTAGTATTGAGCCATTCTTTAGGGTCACCAAACTTGCCAGTAGTGCTCATTTGTTCGCAAAATAAGGTGGATCCTGACCGAGGTGTTGAAATAAGCGCAATACCTGCCTTTATCTTATCTGAAGGCAAGGCAGGCCTAGCTAGCAATTCAGCTAAATATGCATCCAGCAGGGCCGACGTTGTTTCAAATTTTTTGGCAAGTGTGCGCATGCTCGTAATCTTTCATAGTCTAGGCAGATGCGTCCTTTAGCATAGCTTGCAGGGTTTCGTAAGGCCATACATGTTGGTCGCTATTTTGAATATGTTCATGATTTAGGTAAACACTTTCAAAGATTTTTCCAAAATAGTTTGTGCTTTGGTTGGCGTCGACTAACATGGTTTCGCTGATATCATCCGCTAAAATGTTATTAGATATTGTGACACGTTCACTATCATTTTCAATGAGGCGCAATACGGCTTTGATATATTCTTCTGTTGTATCGGTTGAAAGCCAACTTGGTTGGTCGAAGTTTGTTACCATTTCGCTATCATTATAGGAATGTATTTCTGGGCCACGTAAATTTACAACAGGTAGGCCCTGTAAAACAGCATCAAGAATGCCATTTGTCGCACCAAAAGGAAAAGAACTGAGAAAAACGTCACATTCATTGAGCCACGCAATATACTGTGCATAATCAACTGCTGGCAGCGTTTTAGCCCCTAATAGATCGGACATTTTTGTAGCAAAGGATTGCAATACAGCGCCGCGCGCATTTGGAAAGAACCAAAATTCGATAGGTTTAGATGATTGCTTTTTAATGTCCTGACAGGCTTTGATAAAGCGCGGTGATATTTTCCTGGTCCAAGCAGGGACAGCAAGTCTAATAGCATCGGGGTTAGTGCGAATTTTTGCAGGGATGTCTTTTGCATCATATCGTATTTGATAACGCGGTTCCGCTGGCCAGTGCAGAACTTTTTCATTTAGGGTGTTGCTGTCACCTATTTGTTCTTTGACAGCGACGACATAATCCATAACGTCTGAATATGTTGTTGCTGGATGGCCAAACGTCATAATTTGGATGGGTGCCAAACGAATGACGCTACCATGAATGGATACAGTGCGCATACCAACACTTGGATAGTAAACAATATCAGGTTTATAGGATTTGGCTTTCACGAAAAAGGGAGAGGGTTTGGATGCATCAAATTTCTGTGTAGACACAATGTCGAAAACATCTGCGACGGCTGGGTCAGCTTCGCCGTTTTGTGTCATTAGAACGAGTTTAAATTTATCTTTCAATGCCCTGACAGCAGGGCCATAGCACCGGAACATGGCATGATTTTCGCCGAACAATTCAGCGATGATCAGTACGGTGGGCTTCTCTTTTATCTCTCGGGTTTTTGGTAACTTTGCGTCTGTGACCCCTTTACTTGCCATATAGCTTTTTGAAAAGCTGTTCAGTAATTTTTTAATGTTATGCTTACCTGGGTTATCAGCATAAGAACATCCCATATATGTTGGCCCAAAATTGGTTGCAGCGCTTTCAGATACAGTAGTGCCAATTAATTTATCTGTGGCTTGTGTTAATATTGTGCGGGCTTTTTCTGAACTTTCATTTACGACAATTTGCTCTGACATAAAGCCCATTAGTAAGGGGACAACAAGTCGCTTTTCCATCGACAATAGCGCTTCTGCTAGTGTGTCGGTCAGCGCGTTCGTGTTAAGGGCAAGGAACAACATGGGGATATTTTTTCGCTGAAAAGTTAGCTTTCCAGATTCAGAATCCTTCGAAGACATCAAACCAAGAAAATGTTGCGTACCCTTAAAACCACTGACTTCAAAAATATGAGAATAGGCCCGCTTTGCTTGGGCTAAAGCATTATAGATCGCAAAATTAAGACCGATACCAGGTTTGGTGTATAATTGAGTAATGGCAGACGCCATACGTGTCGCTTCTTGCACACCAGTTGGCGTATTTTTAATGGCGTTAGCACCAAAAAACACCTCCCCATTTTCTAATGCTTGGAGGATTTTATGCAATAATTTAAGCGCGTCTTCATCCTTGTTATCATGGACAAGGCGTTCAAATGTTTTTAACAAGACTTGAAACGTTGGCTTATCTTTATTAGTCATTTATATCAGTTCCTTTAGAATGCTACAGACACTGTTTACATCATTTTCAGACAGAAAACTATGGAATGGCAACCCAATCAGGCTTTTTGAAAGTTTTTCGCAATGATGCAATTGATTATCTGTGTTTAGGGAAAGGGTAGGGCAATCCGTAAACTGGGGATGTTTATCAAGGGTTGGCAAGTACCAACGCCGTGTTTGAATACCTGCCTTTTCAAGGGCAATTGCTGCCTCTGCCCCTTTGTTTTCAATGTGGACCTGAAGGACACCAGGGGCATAATTTTGATTAGTTTTTATTAATGTTATATGGTTCATGTGGGTAAAGTGTTTTAAATACCAATTATAGCGCGTCTTCCTTGCGTTATATACATGGTCAAAACGTTTGATCTGGGCGCGCCCAACAGCGGCATAATATTCACCCATCTTGGCATTCGTAGCCTTTTGGCAAACTTTACCAGAATTAAATCCAAAATTTGATGCTTGTTTTGCACGCTCAGCCAGCGCAGTGTCGGTGGTGACCAATAAACCGCCCTCGCCAATACCAAAGGGTTTTGTTGCATGCAGGCTAAAACATACAGGAATGTCGGGGTGGATTTCTTGTGTACCCAGTGCAGCTGCGGCATCAACTAAGACAGGAATGCCTGTTTCTGCTTTAAAATCAGCCCAACCTTGCAGATCAATCGGGTAGCCAAAGGGTGCCACAGGCATCACGAGATCAATTTTTGCCTTGGTAGCATATTTTCTGGCTAAAGCTGGTGTTAGGGCCCACGTATTTAAGTCAACATCAGCAAGGACAGGCGACATATTTTCATTTAACGCCGCCAGTGCTGTCGCTGGAAAGGTTAGGGCTGGCATTAGGATGTTTGCACTTGGCGATAGTTCCATGGTTTTAAGTGCGAGTTCAAGAGCAGTCGTCGCGGATGAAAACGTCAGTGCAATAGGGTTGGGGCAAGTATCATTTGCTAAGAACTGCGACATTTCAGCTTCAAAATCACTTAAGATTGGCCCAAAGTTACTATACCAACGATTAGTATGCATGCGATCAAGGTCGTTCATATAGTCTAAAGGTGCTGGCAGGTCAGGTACCAGACATTTTATGTTAAAATGATCATTCAAATACTGTCTTCTTATTAAAGCCTTGAACCCATTTATGGCAAATTTTTGATCTTTGATTTATCGCTAAAGCTATAAGCATGTGCCACACTTAAATCAAATGAATAATGTTGATAGAGTGCTGAAAAATTAACAATTTTCCAGCACTAAAATAAGAAGATTAATAGATCGGACACGTTTCCTTTACGTTGCACGTCACTACCATCCTACCTTGCGGAGACTATTGGTTATGCAGGACGGCGACATAATATCCTTTGGATCGCTCATGAATGCAGCTCATAAGTCTGCCATTAGCTAAGCGTTATCAAGATTAAACGAACACATTATCTGACGTCAGTGCATCAAGCGTGATCCCTTGTATAAAGACAGATTGGTCACTGCCTAAAACAATCAATACTCCAGATTGATCGTCCAATATTGTTTCAGATGCAGCATTGTTGACATCGGCAAAACTGGTAAATCCAGTCTCTGCGAGACCGATATCAAGCATATCTGCGTTCGCATCAAAATCCGTTATGGTGTCATGATCGCTGTTCGCACTAAATATAAATAAATCTGGGTCCCCACCGCCTGTTAAGGTATCATCCCCTGTACCGCCGTCTAAAGAATCATAGCCAGCGCCACCATTAATGATATCATCGCCTGCACCGCCGTTAACAAAGTCAGAACCCGCACCCCCATCAATGGTATCGTTACCGTCACCACCTGTAATGACATCATCATTATTGGTACCAGTGATATAATTACCTGAATTGTTCATGGATGACTGTATCAGGGCAGGGCCGCCAAATACAACATAGCTTTCACCAGCGTTGCTTTTGCCATTCGGGTCGCCGTAAAGGGCGCCTATGATCAGATCGTCATATCCGTCACCGTTGATATCCCCTGCACCAGAGACAGAGGTAGAGCTTTGATCATCAGCGTCAATCCCATTCAGCTTAAAGCCATCCGCCCCATCAAGGCTGGAAAGATTAAGCGCAGAATTAAAGCCCCCAGAATTACCAAACGCAACATAGGTTTCACCTGAATATTCACCATTTGGGTCCGCGCCCCGCGCACCAATAATTATGTCAGCAAAGCCATCACCGTTGATATCCCCCGCAGCGGATAAGGAATAACCACTTATATCATCTTCACGAATGCCGTTAATGACAAACCCATTGGCACCATCTAGGCTTGAAAGCTCCAAAACGCTACCAAAGTTTCCGCTATTACCAAATACCACATAGCTTTCACCAGCGTTATAGGTGCCATTTGGGTCGCCCCTTAGGGCACCAATGAGAAGATCATCAAAGCCATCCCCATTAACATCGCCAGCACCAGCGACCGAAACCCCACTACGATCCAGTTCTTCTATACCGTTTAACGTGAATCCATCGCTGCCATCTAAAGCGGACAAACTTATTTCATATTCAAAATTATAGGTACCAAATATGACATAGCTTTGCCCTGATTCGTCACCGTTAGGGTCTGCCCTGTGGGCACCAATGATTAAGTCGTCGAAACCATCACCGTTCACATCACCAGCACTGGCGACTGATCGACCACTCCAATCATCTTCGTTTATACCCTGAATTTTAAAACCATCGGCGCCATCTAGGTTACTTACGTTAATCTCTGCATCAAAGCCCTCAATTTTCCCAAATATGACATAGCTTTCCCCTGCATAACTATTCCCATTAGGGTCAGCATTTTTTGACCCAACAATAATGTCGGCGATCCCATCACCGTTCACATCACCAGCGCCTGCGACGAATTTGCCGCTTGCTAAATCCGCATCAATGCCGTGTAAGACAAAACCATTGCTACCATCAAGGCTGGTTACGCCTATTGTCGCAGAAAATGCATTACTGCTACCAAATACAACATAGGAACTGTCATATAACTGCGTGGAACCAATTATAATGTCATCGATGCCGTCGCCGTTGACATCCCCTAAGCCAGAAACCGAAATGCCGCTAAAGTCTCTATCGCCATTTCCGTTAATGGCAAAGCCATTGTTGCCATCAAGGCTAGATAATTCCAGTGCACCGTCAAATTCATGACTGCTGCCAAACACGATATAGCTTTGACCTGAATAAAAACCCATCGGATCCGCGAAAGCTGCCCCAATGATTACGTCATCAAAGCCATCGCCGTTGACATCGCCAGCGCCAGAGACAGCAAGACCGCTATAGTCGCCCGCATTAACCCCATTAATGACAAAGCCATTGCTGCCATCAAGGCTGGAAAGTTCATAGGAAGCCGCATACCCTGTGATGGGTGTGAATTCGATCTGGTCAGTTACTGTGACTGTTAGCGACTGAGTGTTGCTGGCACTGCCGCCATCTTCATAGGCTGTGATAATTAGTTCATAGACATTGTCACTGCCACTATCCGTGGGATTTTCATAATCTGGTGCCGTGTTAAAACTCAGCTCACCTGTCTCGGTATTAAGCATGAAGGATGTCGCATCATTACCGCCAGTGATCGCATAATATATACCGCTATCTGGCACATCATCATCTAATCTGGCCTGAATATCTAATATAATAGCTGTGGTATTTTCTTCCACTGTTACGGTATTATCATTATTAAAGGTAATGACCGCAGGCGTTTGTGGTGTTGGGCTAGGACCGCCGAAAAAAACATAAGTTTCGCTGGATGATGTGTCATTATAAACCGCGCGCTCGGCCCCAATAATAAGATCATCATAACCATCGTCGTTGATATCCCCAGCACCCGATACGGACCAGCCACTGCGGTCCCCAGCATTAACACCGTTCAGCTTATAGCCATTTATGCCATCTAGGGTATCAAGGTCAAGTTCAGGGCTAAAGTCTTGATTACTGCCATAGACTACGTATGTCGTACCTGCATCGCGGCTACCATTTGCGTCAGCTTTATAAGCCCCAATAATAAGATCATCATAGCCATCACCGTTTACGTCACCCGCACCTGAGACAGAAAAACCACTATAATCATAGGCATCTTCCCCTTTAATGGCAAAGCCGTTACTTCCAGTTAGGCCTGACAAGTTTACTTCATAGGCAGGAAAGTGGTCATTATTAAAACCAAACACCACATAGCTTGCACCCGCATAAGTATCGCCACCTCCAGATGCTGTATAGGCTCCAATGATCACATCGTCGAAACCATCGCCGTTAATATCACCAGCCCCTGCAACAGAAACACCACTATAATCGCCAGGCGCAACTCCTATTATAGCAAAACCATTCTCACCATTAAGGCTGGAAAGCTCTAGGACAGGGGAGAAACCATGATCCCCACCACCATAGACCACATAGCTTTCGCCTGGAGCATCTTGACCAGCAGTA
>JABABO010000052.1 GCA_014238195.1 Kordiimonadaceae bacterium
AATTCAATGCCTTGGCCTATGCGGTTAGGACCACCGCCCAGAATGATGATTTTGTTTTTATCGGTTGGGCTGCTTTCGCATTCAGCCACTTCCCCAGCCGAAAAAGTTTCATAGGTCGAATACATATAGGGTGTGCTTGCTTCAAATTCCGCTGCGCAAGTATCAATACGCTTATAGCTGGGGCGAATACCTTGCGCATAGCGCTGTTGCATGACATCACTTGGTTTTGCGCTTGCGAGTTCCGCAAGACGGGCATCGGAAAACCCCATCATTTTTAGGCCGCGCAGGCCACTTGCATCCCTTGGAATACCGCTCGCCTTAACCCTTGCCTCAGCATCAACGATGCTTTTAAACTGGCGCAAGAACCAAGGTTCATACCGCGTGACACGGGCAATATCATCCAAATTAACGCCTTCGCGCATCGCCTGAACAATCCGCAAGATACGGTCAGGTGTGGCACTGCCAAGGTCCGCTAAAATGGCATTAAAATTACCATCATCCCTACTGTAGCCATCGAAGGTGTGCTCATTAAGGCCCGTTAAGCCCGTTTCCATCGACCGCATGGCTTTTTGCAAGCTCTCAGCAAAATTGCGGCCCACAGCCATCACTTCGCCCACAGATTTCATTGCCGTTGACAGCACCGCTTCGGTGCCTGCAAATTTTTCGAAGGTAAAGCGCGGTAGCTTGGTGACAACATAATCAATAGTGGGTTCAAACGATGCTGGTGTCTGTCCGCCTGTGATGTCGTTATCCAGCTCATCAAGCGTATAGCCAACCGCCAGCTTTGCAGCGATTTTGGCAATGGGAAAGCCTGTCGCTTTGGACGCCAGTGCACTTGACCGACTAACCCGTGGGTTCATTTCAATCACGATCATACGACCGTTTTCAGGGTTTACGGCAAACTGAACGTTAGAGCCACCGGTTTCAACACCAATTTCCCGCAGTACAGCACAGGATGCGTTGCGCATGATTTGATATTCTTTATCGCTCAGTGTCAGCGCTGGGGCCACAGTGATGCTGTCGCCCGTGTGCACACCCATCGGGTCCACATTTTCAATAGAACAGATGATGATGCAGTTGTCGGCCTTGTCGCGGACGACCTCCATCTCATATTCTTTCCAGCCGACAATGCTTTCTTCAACCAACACCTCGGTGGTGGGGGATGCATCCAATCCTCTGGTGACAATTTCGACAAATTCTTCTTTGTTATAGGCAATACCACCGCCCGTGCCGCCCATCGTGAAACTGGGGCGAATGATCGCTGGCAAGCCAATATCGCCCAGCAATGTAAGCGCTTCATCCACACTGTGTGCCGTATCGCCGCGGCACACATCAAGGCCAAGCTTCGCCATCGCGATATTGAAACGCTCCCGGTTTTCGGCCTTATCAATCGCGTCGGCTGTGGCGCCGATCAGTTCGACACTATGGCGTTTTAGGGCGCCGTTTGCCTCCAGTGCTAAGGCGGTGTTCAGGCCCGTTTGACCGCCCATGGTGGGCAGGATTGCATCGGGTTTTTCCTTTGCAATAATGCGCTCCACGACCTCTGGCGTGATAGGTTCTACATAGGTGGCATCGGCAAGGTCTGGGTCTGTCATGATTGTGGCAGGGTTACTGTTGACCAAGATCACACGGTACCCTTCTTCCCGCAGGGCTTTGCACGCCTGAGTACCACTATAATCAAACTCACACGCTTGCCCGATTATAATCGGCCCCGCGCCAATGATCATGATGCTTTTTATGTCGGTTCTTTTTGGCATGTTAGTTTCCTAGGGGCTACGTGGTTTCTTGCTTCATGATCATATCCATGAACTGTTCGAACAAATAAAAACTGTCCTGTGGGCCGGGGGAAGCTTCGGGGTGCTGCTGGACGCTGAAAATCGGTTTTGTTTTATGCTGTAATCCGCAGACGGTTTGATCGAACAGGCTGATATGGCTGATCTCTACATCCGCTGGCAGGCTGTCGCCGTCAACGCTAAAGCCGTGGTTCATGCTGGTGATTTCAACTTTTTTGCTGCGCAGGTCCTGCACGGGGTGATTTGCACCGCGGTGGCCTTGGTGCATTTTGTATGTCGTGCCACCGAACGCCAATGCCAATAATTGGTGGCCTAAACAAATACCAAAAATAGGTAAGCCCGTTGCTATCAATTTATGTATAACTGGCAGGGCATAGGTGCCAGTTGAAGCAGGGTCCCCAGGGCCGTTCGACAAAAATATCCCATCGGGTTTAAAGGCCATGATGCTTTCAAAATTAGCATCCGCAGGCACCACAGTGACCATCGCACCCGTGGCGGCGAGGCAGCGCAAGATATTATCCTTGGCACCATAATCGATGGCAACAACATGGGCGCGTGGCTCGGCTAAGTCTGAATAACCATCGTCCAGCGTCCAGCGCTGACCCATCCAAAGGGTGTTTTCCGTGCGGCTAACATCTTGGGCCAGGTCCATCCCCTTTAAGCCCGGCCATGATACGGCCTGTTGATACAGCGCGGGAAGGTCAAACACACCGTTTTTGTTATGGGCAATCACACCAGTGGGGGCGCCTTTCCCCCGAATACGGCGGGTTAATTTGCGCGTATCCACACCAGATATACCAACAAGGCCTTGGTCTAGTGCCCAGTCCTGCAAGCTTTGCTCCGCCCGGAAGTTAGCTGGCGGGGTGATGGCATCGCGGATAATCAAGCCACGTGCGGCGGCGCTTGATGCTTCATTATCTTCTGTATTGGTGCCGACATTGCCAATATGTGGGAACGTAAAGGTGATGATTTGGCCAGCGTAGGACGGGTCTGTTAAAATTTCCTGATAGCCGGTCATGCTGGTGTTAAAACAAACTTCGCCAACAATGTGGGCTTCAGTGCCAAAGCCATGCCCCCAAAAGACCGTCCCATCATCCAAGACAAGCACGGCTGTTAAGGGCTTGGCGTTGGCATCAATAGGGACGGATATTTTTGCGAGCGCCGCTATGGTATCGGCTAGGGTATCTGGCAGGTCATCTGGGCTGGTATCGGTCATGGCCTGCATATCCTCTCGCACGTGTCATTTGATTTGCTAATTTGATCGGCTATGGGGACCTGTAATGTTGGTGCATAACAAAAACCCAAAGAAAATGACCATTTTCTGTACCACAAAAATGCCGACCTTACTTATAGCCAAATTGACGGGACACTAAGCAAAAGGACTATAACAGTCAAGGAAAAGCTTTAAAATAATACTCAACAAAATCAATGGCTTATCAATAAATTAAGCCATTGCCAGATTGTTTATCTTGGGGTATGATAAGGGCTTTCGCTGCGCAGATAGGCTTTTGCTATTGCGGGTGGGATGTTTGTTTACGAACAAGCCTAAATGGTAAGCCTTGGATTTAACAAGGAAAATTACGCAAGCTGCCCTGTAGTATTAGGGGTGAACGGGATCAAAAGGAACCACCCAAAGGGGACTGCATGTTACGTGATGATCTTAAAGAAGCGATGAAGGACGCCATGCGCGCCAAAGAATCGCGTAAACTTTCTACAATCCGTTTGATTTTAGCCGCGATTAAAGAACGCGATATCGCTGATCGCACGCTGGATGATGATGGGAACCGTGACGATGATGCCATTGTCACCGAAATTTTATCAAAAATGGTTAAGCAGCGCCGCGACAGTATTAAAGCTTATGAAGAAGCAGGCCGCTGTGAACTGGCGGAGCAAGAGCGGCAAGAGATCACAATCATAGAAGCGTTTCTGCCAGCACAGTTAAGCGACAGTGACATTAAAACTGTTTGCGAGGCCATAGTGGCTGAACTTGGGGCTGCGGGCCTGAAAGATATTGGTCGCTGCATGGGGGCCCTGAAAGCCAAATATGCGGGCCAAATGGATTTTGCCAAAGCAAGCGTGACCATCAAAGGCCTGCTAAGTTAAGCGCCTTTTTGATCTATGCTTTTCAAATCACTCTGTGATATGAATTAGGGTGCAGTGATAAATAACTTTCATGTGGTGAATAGCTCACAATTGTACGGATGGTGTCGCCGTGGTTTTTACGCCGCAATTTTTGGACGAACTCAAGTATCGTTTCACGCTTTCTGATGTTGTGGGGCGCACGGTTAAGCTTGTGCGCCGCGGGCGTGAACATACAGGCTTGTGCCCATTTCACAGCGAAAAAACCCCCAGTTTTACTGTCAATGATCAAAAAGGTTTTTATCACTGTTTTGGCTGCGGTGAACACGGAACAATCATTGATTTTGTTATGAAAACTCAGGGGCTAAGTTTCCCCGAAACCATTGAAGACCTAGCAGGCCAAGTAGGGATGGATGTCCCACGCCCATCACGCGAAGACGTAGAACGCCAAAAAGAACGCGCTAGTCTATCCGAGGTTATGGAAGCTGTCGTCAGTTGGTATGAAGCACAGTTTATCGGTGCGGCAGGCAAAGCAGCTTGGAATTATGTTAAAGGTCGCGGCCTGTCAGAGGCGACCATTAAAAAATTCCGTATTGGTTATGCACCTGATAATCGCTCAGCGTTAAAGGAAGCCATGCAAGCGCGTGGTATCCATGAAGACCAGTTGATTGAAACGGGTATGTTGATCAATCCAGAAGACGGCGGCAAAAGCTACGACCGTTTCCGTGGACGGGTGATGTTTCCGATCAGTGATCGCCGTGGGCGGGTGATTGCTTTTGGTGGGCGGGCACTGTCATCAGATGTTCGGGCAAAATACCTGAACAGCCCAGAAACAAGCCTGTTTCATAAGGGTGCCACACTATATAATTGGGCCAATGCCCGCGCCGCCAGTTATGATGAAGGGCAAGTGCTTGTTGTTGAAGGGTATATGGATGTTATCGCCCTGGCTGAAGTGGGGATTAATCATGCTGTAGCCCCGCTTGGTACAGCGTTGACAGAAGAACAAATTGCGCATTTATGGCAAATGGCGGATGAACCCATATTATCCTTTGATGGCGATAAGGCTGGTATTGGGGCCGCCCACCGTGCCCTAGACCGTGCCTTGCCCATGTTGCGGGCAGGTAAAAGCTTGCGGTTTGTCATTTTGCCAGATGGGGATGACCCTGACACATTGGTGATGGCAAAGGGTCGCGGCGCGATGGACCAACTGTGTGATACAGCAACCCCACTGGTTGATATGTTATGGCAGGAACTCACAGTAGGCGTGAACACTGATACCCCCGAGCGACGCGCAGGCTTTGAAAAGAAAGTCTTTATGCGGCTTGCTGATATTCAGGACGAAAACGTCAAAAAACTGTATCAACGTGAATTTCGTCAAAGAATTTGGGACATGTTTCGCGCCAACAACCAAATTCAAACCAAAAGCAACAACTGGCAGAACCGTAAAAGCGGCCGTGCTTTTAAGCCCGCTGCCACAGGATTGCTTTCAAGAACCTCATTAGGTCGTATGGTTGGGGGCGGTGCCACAACAGAACGACTTGAAAAGCTGATGGTTTTAACCGCTGTTCATCATCCAGAAATTTCTATTCGCCATGAAGAAACCCTAGCAGGGCTTGCTTTATCTGGACCGACGTTATCAAATATTCTGAACGCATTAATGGGGCTTATTGACTTGGGTCGAACGCTAGAATGGCCAGAGGTCGAAGCGCACCTTATTGAAACACAGCAAATTGGCCATTTTGAAGCGATTAAGAATGACCCATCCTTGCGCCAAGAGTGGTTTGCTTACCCCGAAGCGGCTTTATCCGACGCTTTAACAGGGTTTGAACATGTGTACGCGCGGTATCAATTTATCACCAGCGCGCAAGCCGATTACAAGCAAGCTGAAGGGGAATATGCTGCTGACATGACCCCAGAAAACCACGAACGCTTTGTCGCAGCGCAACAAGTTTTTCGTGATGCCGAAGAAAAAATTGCAAATATTGATGGTTTTGGGTTGGAATCAGGGAAGCTTAACACGATATAATATGCTATAGAGCGATTCGCGCGTCACTTTAGGGCGCCCTTTACGTATTTTTGGAGAATTTTTTGATGGCATTGACCGCGAATCAAGAAACAGACAAGCCAGCAGGCACTGAAGAAACAGGCAACAGCCCGCTTGTGGATTCTACAGAAGCTGCTGTAAAAAAAATGATCGCTAAGGCAAAAGAGCGTGGTTATATCAGTTACGATGACCTGAACGCTGCTTTGCCGACCGAAGAAATGTCGTCTGAAAAGATTGAAGACATTATGACAATGCTTTCTGAAATGGGGGTTAATGTTGTTGATGGTGATGAAGCAGAAGAAGCGCCTAGCGAGCCAGAAGCAAAAAGCAAAGCAGCCGAAAAGGGTGAAAAGGAAGAATTTAAAGCATCCGATAAAAAAGAAGCAAATGACCGTACAGATGATCCTGTGCGGATGTATTTGCGGGAAATGGGCTCGGTAGAACTTTTATCGCGTGAAGGCGAAATCGCTATAGCAAAGCGCATTGAGGCAGGTCGTGCGACAATGATTGCAGGCCTGTGTATGAGCCCCCTAACATTCGGTGCAATTACCGAATGGGCAGAGCGCTTAGACAATGAAGAAATGCTCCTTCGTGATATTATTGATCTGGAAGCTACACTTGGGAAAGAACCCAACAGCAAAGACCTAGAAGGCGAAAATGCGGGTGATGTGATCGTTGAAGCCGAAGGCAAGCCTGATGTGGATGATAAGGATGCCTCTGAGGATAGCGAAAACCCAGATGTTGGCGAAAACCCAGATACTAACCCAGATACTAACCCAGATACTAACCCAGATGCTAACCCAGAAACGGTGACAGAAGGCAGCGAGAGCGGGGAAAAGTTAGAAAACGGGGAAGCAAAAGAATTAACATTAGAAGAAGCTGCCCAAGCGGCAGTGAAGCGCCGTGAAGCCGAAGAAGAGGATGACGAAGGCGCAATGTCACTTTCGGCAATGGAAGCACATCTAAAACCAGAAACTATTGATAAATTTCGCGCAATTACCAACACGTACAAAAAATATGCAAAGTTACAAGATCAACGCATGGCGGCCGCGGTTACAGGTGGGGGCTTAACTCCAGCGCAAGAACGCCGCTTTAAAAAGCTGAATGGTGAACTTGTTGAAATGGTCAGCGCGGTCAAGTTTAATAATGCACGCATTGAAGAACTCGTTGATGAACTTTACGGCTTGAATAAACGCCTCATGAGCTTATCTGGTCGCCTGTTGCGCCTTGCTGAGCGCCATAAAGTCAGTCGCACAGCCTTCTTGTCCGAATATGAGAGCAGCGAGCTTGAGGAAGGCTGGTTGGAGCGCATCCGTGGCCTAAAAGGCAAAGGTTGGGCAGCTTTTGCTGAAAATGAAGCGTCAGCTATTAATAATATTCGTGATCAGATTGCCGAAGTTGTCAATCGCACTGGGCTGCATGTTGCTGAATTTCGTCGGATTGTGCGGACTGTGCAAAAAGGTGAAAAAGAAGCACGTATTGCTAAAAAAGAAATGGTCGAAGCAAATTTACGCCTTGTGATCTCGATTGCAAAAAAATACACGAATCGTGGTTTGCAGTTCTTAGATTTGATCCAAGAAGGCAACATCGGTTTGATGAAAGCGGTTGATAAATTTGAATATCGCCGTGGGTATAAATTTTCTACGTATGCTACATGGTGGATCAGGCAGGCGATTACCCGGTCAATCGCCGATCAAGCCCGCACAATCCGTATTCCAGTGCACATGATTGAAACCATCAACAAACTGGTGCGCACTGGTCGTCAGATGCTTCATGAAATTGGCCGTGAAGCCACACCTGAAGAGCTGGCTGAACGTCTTTCTATGCAGCTTGAAAAAGTGCGTAAAGTGATGAAAATTGCCAAAGAACCTATCAGTTTGGAAACCCCAATCGGGGACGAAGAAGACAGCCACCTTGGTGATTTTATTGAGGATAAGAATGCTATATTACCTGTCGACGCAGCTATTCAAAGCAATCTACGGGATACCACTACACGGGTTCTGGCAAGCTTAACTGCACGCGAAGAACGGGTACTGCGTATGCGTTTTGGGATTGGCATGAATACGGATCATACACTTGAAGAAGTGGGACAGCAGTTTTCAGTGACCCGCGAACGCATTCGCCAAATTGAAGCCAAAGCATTACGCAAACTGAAACACCCAAGCCGTTCACGTCAACTCCGTAGTTTCTTGGATACATAATGATCGGCTTTGGCCGTATTGTAAATGTGATAGGGGATAGCTTTTTTTGGCTGTCCTTTTTCTTGCTCTTCTACACACTGGTAGGTGTTAAAGCGCAGGCTTATACTTACCCATTGGTCTATGATGATGAAGGCCGCATGCTCGTTGATGTGCATGTGCTAGGACAGGGACCGTATAAATTCTTGCTCGATAGTGGTGCTAGCCATACGGTTGTCTATACTAATTTACCTATTGAACTAGATATCAATGCCATTCCGCTTCGCTCCAAGATGGTGCGTACCAGTACGGGCCGCAGACCCATGCAACTGTATGATGTTGGTGCGATTGATGTTTTGGGTGTGTCATTGCAGCTAGGGGCAACACCCGCTATCCCCTTTAGTCGCGATGCGCGGGTGTTCGGCATTATTGGCAGTGATTTGTTAAAAGGTCGCATTATTCAAATTAACCCAGCGAAGAAATCCATTCAGGTACTGATGGACCCACCCGATGATCTCCGCGCTTACAAAAAAATACAAGGACGTTATGTTGGGTATGGGTCAATGGCTGTGGTGCTGCAAATTGACGGCGTGACTATACCAGCGCTCTTGGATACGGGGGCAACAAAAAGTGTGCTTAATACGCCTGCTCGGGATGTGCTGCAAAAAGCTGGGGCCGCGCTATTTCCTGAAAAAGGTGCACCAACTATTCAGTCCAGCACTGGTTCAGCACGGGGTTCTTATCTGGGTGTTAACACAATAGATTTTGTGAGTGACCCTCAATACGACCAATCACAGCCCATTGCATTGGCCCGGACGCCGCAAGTCTTAATCAGCGCCAACCTGCCAGTGTTTAAACATATGGGCGCACGTAATGCCCCCGCAATGCTTTTAGGTATGGATTATTTAAGTGGGCGCAATATCATCCTAGATATGCAACGCATGGCCTTATATTGGAATGCAGAAAAAAGCCCCTGAGCGGATTTTTAAGCCAATAATTGCTGTGTACTTTCAGGATTAGCATTCGCGATTGCGAGACCATTTCCTGCTAAAACATCTCTGACTTGAGCGGCTAGAGCGTATGCCCCTTCTGATTCTAAATCACTAACAATGGATTGTGAAGGCGCAGATTTCTCAATTTTATTGGGTCGCACATCCGTTATATCTTGCGGTTCGCTGCCCTTTTGAGTTTGTTCTGCTTCTAAGGTGCCAAGGGGTTTGCTGCTATTATGTGTGTCTGATTGCGACCGAGCTTTTGGTGCACCTACGATATTCGAAATAACAGAATCAACCATTGTCTATCCTTTAAAATCACACGCAAGCACTGTGTGCATTTCGCTCTACCCCTCTATACACTATAACAGATTTTCCCAGAAATGAAAGGATTGTCTGATTATTCTGCACTTCATAATGCGAACAGGAGAAAGCGGTACTATTTATAGGTAATAAAAGCTGTCACTGCATCCCTAAGTGCGCGAATATCCATTTTATCACTAACAGCATAAGGTGTATGGATCGAAAGCAGCGGCACCCCAATGTCAATTGTATCGATATTATAACGGGCTATTTCGCCGCCAAGTGTCCCACCGCCAGCACGGCCAACTTTATACGTTGTTGTTTGCCAAGGTATATTTTTCTGATCAAACGCCCTGCGTGACCATGCTATCAATTCGCTATTGGCATTAAAGCCACGGCCATAAAGCTTAATATTAACCCCGTACCCAAGCCTTGGGGCATTGGTGATTTCCCACGCACCTGGGTTCATGGGATTTACGGCTGGGTTAACATCAATCGACAGGGCTTTTGATGCTCGCAAGGTACGGCTTACCATGACTGAATTAAAATCACTGCCCAAATGACTAAAGAGCAGCTCAGATATTTGATCGCGTAAGTATGTTGATGATGCACCCGTGTTATTCACGTTACCTGTTTCCTCATTATCAGAAAAATAAATGATTGTGGTTTGCGGGGGTGTTTGTAGTGATTTAGCAGCTTCGAAGCTAGTGAAGGCTGCAAGGCGATCATCTTGTCCATAAGCAGCAATCAGACGCCGATCAAAGCCCATATCACGCGGCGGCATTGCTGGAACTAAGGATAATTCTGCTGAAACAAGATCAGCGGGGTTAATATCATAATGAGATTTCAGATACTTTAAAACCCATTGGCTGGCACTATATTTTTCATAGGGCCCACTGGCGATGATAGGATCTAAGTCTTCGTGTGTGACGGCTTCACGGATTTTTTTAGCCATTTGATCACGGGCTGTATGAGGTGATAAATCAGGGATCATAAAAATTGGATCATTAGGCTTCAAGCCTATATTGACCGAAGCGCGAGTCCCGTCTACCCTATCAACATGCCCAGTGAGCGCCAAAGGAATATTGGTCCATTGATAGGTCTTGATACCGCCATGATAATTGGTTTGGAATAAGGCAAATTCCTGGGCGCTATCGACAGGTCGGCCCTTTAATTCCAGGCGGGGACTATCGATGTGACTTGCAACTATGCGTACACCTGTGCTGATATCTGCTTTGCCTCCGATTATGAGCATCATCGCACGGTCACGGTTAATATGATAGTACCGCGCACCAGCCTCTAATTTTAACCCTGCTTGCCATGCTTTAAAACCCGCATCCTTTGCAAGTGTTTTCAGGTTTGCGACAGTCTGCAGTTCAGTGCGGCTTTCGCCGATAAATTTTTTATAGGTTTCGCCAAGCACCATCGATTCGTTGATGCTTTTTTGGCTCGTTAGCCAGCTGCTCTGGCATGTGCCCTGATTGCAGTTTATTTGATCGCCAGCCCATAAGGTCGTTGATGATAGCCATATTCCTAAGCTGGCAAGCGTCGGCAAAATTGTTTTTTTAGCAGTGACTACATAGCTGCTATGCTTTTGTGATGCCTTCATACGCATGGCTTTTTCCTTCATTTTTATATTTTTACCTGATTGATTTTGAGCCAAATTGCCCTTGAATTGCAAGTATTGTCTTCTTAAGTCTTAAAAGGCAGCTTGGGAATAATAACAACGATTTAATATAATGGGAGGTTAAAGTATGAATGTTTTTGAAATGGTGGCGATTATCGTGGTGTTTGGTGTTGTTGGGACAACCCTACAAAAATGGTTCAGTACAAAATCGAAAAGCGCCACAAAAACGCTTAATACTGAAGCACAAGCACGCATCAAAGCGCTGGAAGAACGTACCGCGGTTCTTGAGCGTTTGGCCACGTCAAAATCGGGGCGTTTGCGTGATGAGATTGATGCGCTATAAAGCGTCCAGAAATGAAATTACAAAATAAAAATGCGGCGTCATGTATTTTTAGACTATCCACAAGCCCGCGCATTTGCTAACACAGCCGCCGTGGTAAGGGGGCGTAGCTCAGATGGTTAGAGCAGTCCGCTCATAACGGATTGGTCGGGGGTTCAAATCCCTCCGCCCCTACCACAGACTTCATTCAAATCGATATTCTCAAAGACAAGAGCATCTGGGCGTATGTCTTGGCTTGATTGTCTGGACGCAGAGAAGCTGTAGCGCCGCCGCCTAGAGCCTTTTCCAAAAGGAAATTCCAGCCGCCGATGCCCGGCATATCAAATCTGGTGACTGGTCCGTCCACAAGATGGGAAAAATAGTCGGCCACTGCTTCGGCAGTTACCTGTTCAGCGATAGCGGGCAAGTGTTTTTTATCCCTGATGATAATACCGATGTTGGCGCTGTCACCCTTGTCACCGCTGCGGGCCCAGACAAGGTCCTCAAGCGGCACGGATTTCATCTTCATTTCAGCATCGGGGTGCGGCAAATTGTAGCAGTTACCCGTTGCAGGCTCAGAAGCTACTATATATTGATCATAAGGTTTCTCACATATAAGCTGATCGTTCACTTGGACAGTTACAGGAATGTCAGATTTTGCCACAAATGAACTGGATACCCGCATCATGGGATGGGGGGAAGCTCGGCCTGAGCCAAAACCTGTCATGCCGGGTGCCGCAGATGTGGCCAAATAGGCCAATTCTGATGCAGCAAATTTGAGGGCATTCTTGTCATTATGATGGAGGCCAAAAATCGCCATGACTTCGCGAGGGTTCAGGCCTTTGGCGTGCGCACCATAGATGTCTTCTGCACCAATTGCGGCAAGATGCGTTCGGCGGAAAGGGTCTATACCCGTCTGCTTGAAATGGTTTTCACAGCGCTTTACCCATGCTGACAGATTGGTATGTGCTTTTTGTGCTGCGTCCACCCCGCCCAGATAAAAACTACCCAGTAAGCGGTACCCATCCAGCCATGTAGAACAAACTTTATAGTCGGGGCCTGGGGCTCGGCCCTTTGCTCCCTCTACTCGCACCGTATCTAAGGCGGTTTCTGTCACTAAAATATCAGTCCAGTCGCAGGCGACATCAGGTAACAGATAATTTGCGGGGTCCCCGATTTCATAGACGATCTGTTCCGCGACGCTGGCGCGCGTGGCAATGCCGCCAGTGCCTTTTGGAATGGTGATGGTGAAAGTACCATCACCTTTGACAGTGGCAATCGGGTAACTCATATCGGCAAAGTCAGGCACCAAGTGCCAGTCGGTGAAATTACCGCCTGTGCACTGAGCACCGCATTCAATCACGTGTCCCGCTAGTGACCCTTGGGAAAGCTTGTCATAATCCGTCATGCCCCAATCAAATTCGTAAATCAGTGGTGCAAGAACCACGGCGCTGTCAACCACACGGCCTGTCACGACAATATCTGCGCCAGCACGCAGGGCATCAACAATGGGTTCAGCCCCCAGATAGGCGTTACTACTCGCAAGTTTGTTTGGGAGCGGCTCACCTGTTGCGATATCCACTAGCGGCTTGTGATAAGTTTTAGTCAGATCATCGCCATAAACTCCAGCGATGTTAAGGTCTAGGCCTAGGGCGCCAGACAGTTGTTTAAGCGCATCAATACAGCCAGGCACATTAACACCGCCCGCGTTGGCGATAACCTTGATGCCCTTTTTCGCGCAATCAGCCAGCACGTCCTTCATGGCGACCGTGACAAAATCGATAGCAAAGCCAAGTTTTTCGTCCTTCATCGCCATGCGCGCTAGAATAGCCATCGTCGATTCTGCCAGATAGTCGAACACCAGATAATCAATGCCGCCCTTATCGACCAGCTGACGGGCAGCGAGCTGGCTGTCACCATAGAAGGCTGAGGCGCATCCGATACGGACTTGTTTGTCTATGGTGAGCATTATTTCTCTCCCTTAAAGGGTACGACAACGATCAACGTGGTCTTGGATTTTACTTGGTCACCTTCCGCAACAGCGATTTGTGATACAGTCCCATCAAAGGGCGCTTTTAACGTATGTTCCATTTTCATGGCCTCAACAGTGACCAATGAATTCCCAGCGGTGACTGTGTCGCCCTCAGTGACATTCAGGCCCACCACCAAACTATCCATCGGTGCTTTAAGTTCACCGCTGCTTGCACTTTTGCCAGCAGACGCTGGCAGGTGTGTCACATCTTTGAAATGAAAGTGGCCATTACCGTCGTCAATGAAAACATGGTTGCCATTTGCCGAGGCAAAGAAGGAAGACTGGACATTGTTTTCTGTCACTCGACATTCAAATGCCCCGATCTCGTCAGTGCTGAATATGACTTTTTCATCACCAAGCTCTATCGTTACACCCTTCATGCTGCTGTGGATTTTTAATTGAAACGCATTGTTTCCACACACAAGATTTATATGCGATTTTTGAATATCTGGCACTGACCAATATTGTTGCGATATTTGCTCATTTCGGAACAGCACAAGGGCAGCCTTCGCGACAGTTGCCGTGGTCGGGGGTGCAGACAGTGTTGTGGGGTGATCCGTGAAATGGTCGCTCAGAAAGGCTGTAGTCGCATTCCCAGCTTTAAAATCAGGATGGCGCAAGATGGCCGACAGAAGGGCCTTGTTATTACCAAGACCAAGCAGGCAGCTATCATCCAGGCCACGCGCCAGTTTGCGGACAGCGGTGTTTCTGTCATTGCTCCAGACAATAAGTTTCGCAAGCATAGGGTCATAGTGGGCGCTGATGTTCTGCCCAGATATGATGCCATCGTCAACCCTTACGCTGGTCGCATAGTCAGGTTCCCACATCTGTATTCTGCCAGTCTGCGGCATATAATTTTCACGGGGGTCTTCGGCATACAGACGAACCTCAATCGCATGGCCATCCAAAGTGATATCCTCTTGCGTAAGCGGTAAGGGTTCGCCTTCTGCAATCCGAAGCTGCCATTCAACTAGGTCAAGACCTGTCACCAGCTCGGTCACTGGATGCTCCACCTGCAGGCGCGTATTCATTTCCAGAAAATAGAAATTTTGGTCTTTGTCGACGAGAAACTCGACAGTACCAGCACCAGAATAGTCGCAGCTTATTGCTGCATCAACAGCAGCCTTTCCCATTTGGGCACGCAGAGTTTTGTCCACAAACGGGCTTGGTGCTTCTTCAACCACCTTTTGGTGGCGTCTCTGGACCGAGCAATCCCGTTCAAACAGATGCACAACATTGCCATGATTATCGCCAAATACTTGAATCTCTATGTGGCGAGGCTCTAAAACGGCTTTCTCAAGGATCAGTTCACCGCTCCCGAACGCGTTTTCAGCCTCTGAGCGAGCGGTCTTAATGTTTTCTGCCAGCACAGCTTCATTTTCAACCAGTCGCATGCCGCGACCACCGCCGCCAGCGGATGCTTTGACCATGATCGGGAAACCAATATCCTTTGCCCCTGCCATTAGGGCTTCGTCACTTTGATCCTTATCCTGATACCCGGAAATGCAGGGGACACCAGCCTTCAGCATTGCGAGCTTGGACAAACGCTTGCTGCCCATCAACTCGATAGCCGCTGCACTAGGGCCGATGAAGCTGATGCCTTCAACGGCGCAGCGTCGTGCAAAATCTGCGTTTTCAGACAGGAAGCCGTAACCGGGATGAATGGCATCGGCGCCAGTTTTTCTCGCTGCAGCAATGATCTTGTCGGCATTCAAATAGCTTTCGCCCACTGGGGCAGCGCCGATTAATACGGCTTCATCTGCGCATGCAACATGCGGGCTATCGGTATCGGCCTCACTGTATACCGCCACAGTCCGATACCCCATATCGCGAGCAGTTGAGATTATGCGGATAGCAATTTCGCCTCGGTTGGCAATCAGTATTTTTTCCATACGCTTTATTCCGCCCAGTTTGGTTTGCGTTTGTTCATAAAGGCCGCCGTGCCTTCTTGTCCCTCATCGCTCATGAGTGCGCTGGCAAACAGAGTTGCCGCATCGTCAAGCACTGACTCCAGTTCTGCAGTGCCGACTTTGTGCAGCAAGTCTTTGGTCGCAGCTGTGGCATTTGGGGCAACGCGTTTTACTTTTTTCAGGACACCTGAAAGTTTCTGGTTCATGGCATCTGTTCCATCCGTCACATAATGGACAAGGCCGATTTCTTTGGCCTCAACGCCCGACACCCATTCACCGAGGAGGGCGAGCCTGCGGGCCTCAGTTAAGCCAATACGTTTCACGACAAATGGCGCGATTTGAGCAGGAATAATCCCTAGGCCGGTTTCTGGCATACCAAACTTGGCGTGCTTGTCCGCAACGGCGACATCGCTGACGCAGGCAAGCCCGAAACCACCCCCAAGAACCGCCCCTTCTAAGCAGGTGATGACCACTTGCGGCAACTGGTCCGCCTGCGTAATCATCCGTCCAAAAATCCGATTAAATTCCCAAATGGGGTCGGTAGTATCGTCAGAAGATGTAGCCATGTCAGATATATCACCGCCAGAACAGAAATGACCGTCTGCACCGCGGATAATAACAGCACGGATATCCCTGTTACTTTCGATTGCTGCAAAGGTTGCCATGAAATCTTCCACCGTTGCCTTGTTTAAGGCATTGCGCTTTTGGGGACGATTGATAGTAATGGTCAGAACACAGTCGGAGATATCCAATAGAAGGTCTTTGCTGTTAGGTAAAGTCATGATTTTCCTCCTAAAACCGTGCAACGCCGAAGCTGTTGCCTGACAGCTCGGTTGCATCGCCACTCAGACAAGTTTCAAGGACAAAGGACAAGATAAAGCGTGTATCGCGCGGGTCGATCATGCCATCATCCCACAAGCGGGCGGTGTTTGCCAGAGCATGAGATTTAGCGTCCATTTTATCCATGACGTCTTTGGCCATAGCATCCAAAAGCTCATGCTTCACTTCACCGCGGCGCGCCATCTTGGCCTCGCCGACCTGCCTAAGGACGCTGCCTGCTTGCTCTGCACCCATCACTGCGACTATTGAGCGCGGCCATGCGAACATGAACCGTGGACCCACACCGCGACCACACATGGCATAATTACCCGCGCCGAAGGAGCCACCAACAACAATGCTAATTTTTGGAACCCGTGCATTGGTAACGGCCTGAATGAGCTTAGCGCCGTGTTTGATGATGCCGCCTTGTTCAGCCTCGGTTCCCACCAAAAAACCAGTCGTGTTGTGTAGGAATATGATGGGTAAATTTGACTGTTCGCATAACTGAATAAATTGGGCGGCTTTGACAGCCCCTTGGGGTACAATCGGTGCATTGTTACCAATGAACCCACAAGGTTTCCCTTCGATTTCAATATGGCCGCAAATGGTGCCAGCATCGAAATCCGGTTTGAATTCCAATATATCGGAGCCGTCGGCAATCCGCGCTGCGACGTCCCGAATATCAAATGGTAGTTTAGCTGAGTCAGGCACAACGCCGATAAGGTCCGCGGAATCATAATGGGGTTCGTTAAAGTTTGTGTGTGTGTTGGTTTTGCCGATTTTTGCATTCCAGTTAATTTTCGACATAACGTTGCGGGCAATTCGAATACCGTCTGCGTCATCCTCGGCCAAATAGTCGGCAGTCCCAGCAACCTCGCTGTGCATGGCAGCACCACCAATTTCTTCCTCGGTTGCGATCTCGCCCGTTGCTGCCTTCAACAGTGGTGGACCCGCTAGATACACGGTCGACTGATTTCTGATCATGATCACATAATCGGATAGGCCGGGCTGATAGGCGCCACCCGCAGTAGCACTTCCATGGACAACGGTGATTTGCGGTATGCCAGCTGCGGACAGTCGCGCCTGCGTGGCGAAACCTTTGCCAGTGGGACCAAACCAGTCGCCAATGGTGGTCAGGTCACCACCACCGCTCTGCGCGAGTGTGATCAGTGGGAGTTTATTTTCCAAGCTAAGGTCAAACATGCGCTGACGCTTTTGGGATGACAGGAAATTGATTGATCCCCCTTTGGTCAAAAAATCATCAACGATAACAAGTACCCGTGTTCTTTCTACAAAACCAATACCAGCAATACAGCTACCACCCGCAGCGGATCCGTCTTTGTCACCGTCCTGCATGTATCCGCACAAGCTCGATAATTCAAGAAAGGGTGCACCAGGATCAAGGAGAAGCGCCAGCCGTTCTCTGGGTGACAAATAGCCCTTCTTGAGATAGCTTGGTGCTTTGGCCTCGGCGGCATCAATAACCTTTTGCTCAATCTGTCGAAACTCCTGAACAGCAGCCCCCATGACATCTGCAGACTGTTTGAAGCTTTCAGATTCCGGATTAATTTCACTGATAAAAACTGCCATGACCCGTCCCCTAGCTAGAATGAATGCCCATATATTTGCAGATGATTTGCAGCATCACTTCGTCTGCGCCGCCACCGATGGATGTCAAGCGTGTATCGCGGTAACGGCGGCTGACCTGAGTGTCCCACATGAAACCCTGACCTCCCCAATACTGAAGGCAAGCATCATGAACTTCCCTGTGAAGGCGACCGGTTTTCAGTTTCGCCATTGATGCCTTTAGCGTGACATCGTCACCATGGACATATCCTTCGACAGCATCATATATAAGGGCCCTGAGCGCGCTGACTTCAGTCTGAAGCTCGGCCAGACGAAATTGGATATATTGGTTGTCCAAAAGCGATTTACCAAACGCCTTTCTATCACGCGTATAGTCGATAGTTTCCTGAATGGAAGCTTCCATAGATTTGATGCCGCCAGCGGCAGCGAACAGGCGCTCTTCCTGGAACTGTTGCATCTGGTAGATAAAGCCCATGCCTTCCTGTCCTATACGATTGCGAATGGGCACCCGTACATCATCAAAGAAAATCTGGGCAGTGTCACTGGACCGCATACCCAGCTTGTTGAGCTTTTCGGAAAAGCTGACACCCTTGGTTTTCGACGGCACCATGATCAAGGATTTGTTTTTGTGACTTGGCCCTTCACCAGTATTGACGAGCAAGCAAAAGAAGTCAGCCTGTAATGAATTGGTGATCCACATCTTGGATCCGTTGATCACATAGTCATCGCCGTCCCGGACCGCACGGGTTTTGATCGAAGCAACGTCGGACCCAGCATGAGGTTCGCTAACGGCAATTGAGCCAACCATATCACCAGCTATGGCGGGCGCAAGAAACTCAGCGCGCAGTTCGTCACTACCATGCTTGGCGAGCGCTGGGGTTGCCATATCGGTCTGGACACCAATCCCCATAGACACACCGTCCGATTGGATGCGGCCTAATTCCTCTGAAAAAATAATCTGATAACTATAATCAAGCCCCAGCCCGCCATATTTTTCAGGTTTGGTAATGCCGAGAAGGCCAAGATTACCCATTTTCTTAAAAAGTTCACGGGCTGGGAACATTCCAGAGTCTTCCCATTCTTTGGTGTGGGGGTTTATCTCGGCGTCGATGAATTTGGCAACGGTGTTGCGGATAGCTTCATGTTGATCATTAAAACGCATAGTCTTCGGCCTCGTTAAAAAGGGTTATGTTCTTAAAAAAATTTCTGTTTAGGGCCAATGGACAGTGCTTTTTTAAGGGCGGGGCGACTATTTAGGCGACCAAGGTATTCTTTGGTTCGCGGCGCATCATCGCCCAAGATACTTAAAGACTCTGCAAGGTGAACTGCATAGCCAACCGTGATATCGGCAATGGTGAACTTACCACCTACCAGATAGTCGCGGCCTTCTAACCGTGCTTCCAGTCGCACAAGGCGCTTCCTAAACCATTCAGCATAGTCTAGGCCCGCTTGTTCCAGCCCTTTCTTTTTTTCAAACATAGCATAGCGCAGAAAGACCGCTTGCGGGAAGGTCAGGGTGGCGTCGCTGTGGAACAACCAGTTGAGATATTCGCCGTATTCAGGATCATTAGCGTTCAGGCCGAAGTCCCATTTGTCGTATGTGTTCACAAGGTACAAGCAGATGCCCGAGCTTTCGGTCATGTGGGTGTCACCATCAGTGAAATAGGGGACCGTCCCCAGATTATTTACATCCAAGTAGCCTTCCTGCGTAAACCGCGGCGGGAAGGGCATGGATACAACCTCGTGATCAATATCCATTTCCAAAAGCGCCCAGAGAGGACGTATCGACCGGGTAGCGGAACAGTGCCAAAGTTTTATCGCCATACTCTATACTCCATATTGATTTGCCGCTAGATCGCGCATGATCTCTTCGCTACCGCCACCGATTGCGTTGACACGCACTTCCCTGTAAATGCGCTCGACACGACTTCCGCGTATAAATCCTGCACCCCCGAGGATTTGCATGGCTTCGCGAGCACAAAATTCCATAGTACGGCTGCACTGAACCTTCAGCATTGCCAGATCACCTGGGTTTATCATCCCGTCGATAGACTGTTTGTACATGGCCTGAAGGTATGCGTCTGTCGCGTTAATGTGCATCTTCATATCTGATATCTTGTGGCGGATGACCTGATGGTCGGCGAGGCGTTTTCCGAATGTCTGACGTTGCTGTGCCCAAGTTGCAGCGTCCTCAAGACAGACCCGGGCATAGCCAGTCATGCTTGAGCACATGCTAAGGCGTTCGGTATTGAAATTATGCATGATGACCAGAAAGCCCTGATTTTCAGCACCGAGCAGATGATCAATAGGCACACGGACATTATCAAAATAGAGGGTGGCAGTATCACTTGCCCACCAGCCCATTTTTTTATCAAGGAGCGTCCGACTAAACCCTTCGCTGTCAGTGGGTATCAACAGCATGGACACACCACCAGCACCACACCCACCCGTGCGAACGGCAACAGATACCCAGTCAGCGCGCATCCCGCCAGAGATGAATGTCTTGGACCCATTGACAATATAATGGTCACCATCGCGCACAGAGGTTGTTTTGATATTGGCTACATCCGATCCGCCGCTTGGTTCCGTAATGCCAAGCGAAATCCGGTGCGTACCTGAAAGTACCTTGGGTACCACCTCGGATTTAATGTGATCTTGTGCGAAATTCACCACAGGCGGCAAGCCGATGCCGTGGATCATGACGCTGGGCAGAAATCCCCCAAGGCTTGTGCGCGCGGCTTCGTCATTCAGAATATCAAGATACCAGGCATCAATGCCATCGCTGAAGCCGCCGTATTTTTCTGGGTAGCCCATGCCAAGCATGCCGATATCCGCTGCCTTCAGCCATATCTCATCTGGAATAGCGCCAGCTTCATCCCAGTTGTCAACGTATGGAATTACTTCCTTATCGAAAAAGCGGCGCAGCTGATCACGCCAGGCGCGGTGGTCCTGGGTCAGATGTGGATTGGGTATGCGAGCTGTATCGAAATCAAGCGCCATCAAGGTCTCCTCTTACCCTTGAGGAGCATATTAGCCTTCTTTCACGGCGGTGTCCTTATAAAAGGCGCCAATAATATTATTTTTTACGCCATTCGCCGGGAGTGGAATTGGTCCAGTTTTTAAAAGCCGTGGAAAAAGCTGTATGGTCATTGAAGCCGAGTTTGAAAGCAATCTCTGTAATGGTAAGCCTTAGGTCCTGCAGGTAATTTTCAGCAAGGCTTTGCCTGATAGAAGCAAGCTCAGCATGATAGTCTGATCCTCGATCTTTGAGTTGGCGCTGAAATGTTCGTTTGGAGAGATTCATATCTGCTGCCACTGCATCAAGCTTGGGCTTACCTTGTGGCAAGCGAGTGACTATTGATTGTCTCAATCTAGGCCAGAAAGGGTCAGCTGGGTCTTTGCCGTCAAAGAGATTCACAAAATCAGGGTGCGGCGTGTCACCAGATCGGAATTGTTGTTTGACGAGCGGAAAATCTAAGACCTCACGGTCAAAATATATAGCGCTTACATCAGCATCAAAGATGACATTGTTTCCAAAAGACTTATTAATTATGAATGTGTCTTCTGGTTGGGCATAAGTCATCTGCGCCCTGCGCACTGGAATTGGCAGCAGGCACAAGCTGTCAATAATAAGAGCAGAAAGATAGAGAATTGTATCAATCAGATTTTTTTGACCGCCAATGTCAGAGTTTATGGGGTACCATACAAGTCGAAGAAGATCGTCTTCTGCTGATTCAATTTTAATCTCCCCCACATCACCCCAGATATTGAGCATACTGGGCATTTTGTTCAGGTAATCCCTAAATGTATTGCAGATCGTGGACATGAAAATCTGCAAGTGCATGCCAGACAGGAAACTATTCCTACCGACAAGAAGGGTAATATCGGTGCCATCAACTTCATCTGAAATGGACCCAAACAGCGACAAATAGGCTGACAGGGGAATACATTTATCGCTGCGCATTAAAAGCGCGTTATTGATATTGGACTGAATAAGTTTGCGGTCAGTTTCAAGGCCAAGGCTTTTTGCAGTTTCAATCAACGTCAAAACAGGCCAGCTAAAAAGATAACATTTGTCTAAAGCAAGGTTCATATTGCTAAATCTTTGGCAGAGTTGAAGTCATCGTTAAAGTCTGTCATTTTAAGGCGCTGTATATGGCGCTATAGATGAAACTATTTTTATCAATCTAGGGTTTTTAGTTCACGGCGCATGACTTTACCAGAACTGGTTTTCGGAAGGTCTTCCACAAATTGAACCGCACGGGGTACCTTGTAGGCCGCAAGATGAGCACGGCAGTATTTGATAATGTCATCTGCATCGGGTGCAGCCCCCACCTTGGGAACAATATAAGCTTTGGCTAGCTCGCCTTTGTCGTCATCGGGAATGCTGCCAACTGCAACAAGCGCCACATCTGGATGGCCAGCGACGACCCGTTCGATTTCTGCGGGATAAACATTGAAGCCTGCCGTCAAGATCAGGTCTTTTTTGCGATCAACAATGAAAATACAGCCATCCTCGTCCATAAAGGCGACATCACCAGTATGAAGCCATCCATCGGGTTCGATGGTCTCTTGCGTCGCCTGTTCATTACCGTAGTAGCCCTGCATAACAATGGGGCCTTTAATCATTAATTCCCCAATTTCCCCAGTGGGCAACGTCCTCGACGCATCTTGTGTGTCAGCGATGCGGGCCTGTGTATAGGGTAGAGTAATACCGATAGAGCCTTGCTTGATGAGCCCGTTAGCAGCGAATGTGGTGCCAAGTCCACCAAGCTCTGTCATGCCCCATACCTCAATCAGTTTGCAGCCAAATCTTTCTTCAACAGCCTGCATTTTTGGGACTGGCATGGTTTGACCGCCCACACTGCAACTTCGCAGGCTTGATAAGTCAAACTTTGCCAAATCAGGATGGTTAAGCATAAACATATACATGGTCGGAACCCCGTCAAACAAAGTGGCCTTATGGTCCTGAATGCTTTGTAATATGGCCTTTGGCTCGAATGCAGTATGCATCACAAGCGTCATGCCTAACTGTATGGAACAGCTCATAGTTATGTTACCGTAGACATGTGCGCACGGCAAGGCACTGACCAGCGTATCACTTTCACGCCGTTGGTGCATTAGGGTGGTCAGAGCCACATTCGTGAGGATCGCATTATGGGATAGACACGCCCCTTTGGGGTGCCCCGTCGTGCCAGAGGTATAGCCAATGGTGGACAGCACATTTGTGTCAATTTCAGGCAGTGTATAGCTCTCGCTTTCGCTAGCAATCAGGTCTTCAAATGATAAGATACCAACAGGTAGGTCCCCGCTGGCGAAGGCAATGACTTCGCGCACTTCGGATTGTTCCTTGATACCCTTCAGGGCTTTCGCTTTTTCAAGTGAAGCAATGACCACGCTGGCCCCGCAGTCATTGGTAACAAATTCCACCTCGGAAGGTGTCAGCATCACATTGATGGGATTGATCACGGCACCCGTCTTTAAGGCTCCATAGTAGCTGACCACCCATTGCCAACAGTTTTCAGAATAAAGCGTTACCCTGTCGCCAGATTTGACGCCGATGCGGTTAAGCGCACTGGCACATTGATTAGAAAGAATATCCAGATCGTTGAAAGTTAAAGTGCGGTCCGACATCACTATGGCTGTTTTATTACCATAGTTTTTAGCAGCTTCTTTTGGGATTTCGCCAATTGATTTGAGCATGAATGATGTTCCGTTATTATGGGCTTGTTTGGCTCGGTCGTTAGCTTTTCCTTAGCTTAAGAAGCAAAACATTAAGGCGCAAGCAGAAGTTATTCCTTTATGGAAACTTATACCGTCTTGCTAGATGATTGTGACACCTCGGCTTCTTTTGACACTTGAGTATAAGCATCACGCGGAAACAGGCGATTGGCATTTTCAAGTTGCGGACCTAAGCGACCCGTTATAAACAGTGCAAACATTTTATAATCGCCCATCAAAGACCAAATCATATAATCAAACGTAGCAGGACGATTTTTTTCAAATATATAGTGACCAATCCACGCCATGCCATAGCCCACAACAATATATAACCAAAATAACCATAGCGGGCCGATAGTTAGCGATATAACCAACAGACTTGTAGCAGCAATTGTCCCTATATAATGCAAGCCGCGCGTGATGGGTAAGCTATGTTCCGCCAAATAATATGGAAAAAACTCCTCAAATGTATCAAATACTGGGGCTGCCATGTTTAGATTTCCTTTTCTAAAGTTTCCCTGTTTAACTGCGCCGTAGGGTAAAACGTCGCTATATCATGAAGATACAAGATATATCGCCATAGATCAAACCCCTACTGGGAAGAATATTCTTTATAGCAAATGCGGAATGTGTCGCCAAGACTATAAAAATTACTTGACGTTAACGTAAACGTAAACTATATAAGGCTCAAGATTTAAGCGCCCATGAAGGACCCTGTGAATGACAATGGTTATGATGCCGACTGGTAAACTTGGAAAAACTTATACTATTAAAGATCTTTCGCAGAAGTTTTCAGTGACAGCAAGAACACTGCGGCACTATGAAGATCAAGGGTTGCTAAGTCCGACTCGCATTGGTCAAAGCCGTGTTTATAGCCAAAGTGATATGGAAAAGGTTGCTTGGATACTGCGGGGAAAGCGCGTTGGTTTTTCTCTGAGTGAAATTGCTGAAATGCTTCAACTTTATACGCTCAGTCATGACATGAAGCAACATGCTGCTCTCACTGCTGCAAAATGTTATGAGCGCATCATTGATCTTGAAGCGCAGCGCGATGATATAAACGCAACGATCGATGAGCTCCATGAATTTTGCAGTTTACTTGATCATCTCACGACTGACGAAAAAACGGGTCAAGCAATTGATTCGCGCACAGGGAACCCTCCTGAGATCAAACAAAAGCTTTTTGCCACATTCAACACCTAAATAAAATTAGTATAAAGTAATAAGGAAGAACAATGCCTACGTACCGCGCCCCAATAAAAGATATGAATTTCATTTTACATGATGTGCTGAATATTCAGCAATATAACACCCTGCCAGGCTATAATGAAGCTAGCCCAGACATCGTCGCAGCTATATTAGAAGAGGCTGGCAAGTTTGTTGAAAACGAATTACAGCCTTTAAACCATAGCGGTGATCAAGAAGGCTGTACGCGCCACGAAGACGGAAGCGTTACGACACCAAAAGGCTTTAAGGAGGCGTATGCAAAATTTATTGAAGGGGGCTGGACTGGCTTATCTTCACCTGTAGAATATGGTGGGCAAGGTATGCCACATGTGCTTGGCATGTGTTTGGAAGAACTATTACTTGGCGCTAATCATGCTTTTGCAATGTACCCTGGTTTGTCGATGGGGGCCATGTCAGCAATTCGTCTTGAGGGGACTGACACGCAGAAAGATAAATACCTCCCACCGATGATCGAAGGCCGTTGGACGGGGACAATGAACCTGACCGAGGCGCACTGCGGCACTGACCTTGGATTGATGAAAACCAAAGCCACCCCACAGGCCGATGGGTCTTATTCAGTTAAGGGCCAGAAAATATTTATCTCGGCTGGGGAACACGACCTCACAGAAAATATTGTTCATCTTGTTTTGGCTAAAACACCTGATGGCCCAGACAATATCAAGGGTGTATCCTTGTTTATCGTGCCCAAATTTAATGTGAATGAAGATGGCAGCTTGGGCAAACGTAACGGTGTAACTTGTGGCTCAATCGAAGAAAAAATGGGCATTCACGGTAACAGCACCTGTGTGTTAAACTATGATGGGGCTCAGGGCTATTTGCTTGGGGAAATCAACAAAGGCATGCGTGCAATGTTCATCATGATGAACGCGGCTCGTATTGGTGTTGGTATCCAAGGTCTCGCCCATTCAGAAGTGAGCTATCAAAACGCCGTTGATTACGCCAAAGACCGCTTGCAAATGCGCTCGCTTACTGGGCCTAAAAACCCCGATGGTCCCGCTGATCCTATTATTGTGCATCCAGATGTTCGTCGGATGTTGCTGAATTCCCGCTCCTTCAACGAAGCGGCTCGCACATTGATGCTGGAGTGTGCGCTTGATGTTGACATGTTGCACATAGCTGAAACTTTAGAAGAGCGCCAAGCAGCAGATGACCGTGTATCCCTTCTGACACCTGTTTTAAAAGGTGTGTTCACAGATCGCGGTTATGAAAACGCAACAAACGCTCAGCAAGTTTATGGCGGTCATGGGTATATTCAAGAATGGGGCATGGATCAATTTGTCCGTGATGTACGGATTGCCCAAATCTATGAAGGCACGAACGGTGTGCAGGCGCTTGATTTGGTTGGTCGCAAACTGGGGGCCAATGGCGGCCGGGCGATGCAGGCTTATATGACCGAAATAGCGACATACTTAAAAGCCAACGCTGATAATGATGTGCTTGCTGATTATCTGCCAGCACTGAACACTGGTTTTAAAGATCTACAAGCCGCAACTATGTGGTTGATGCAAAACGGATTGAATAACCCAGATAATGCAGGCGCTGGTTCCGTCGCTTATATGCATTTGCTGGGTCATGTGGCGCTTGGTTATACATGGTGCAAGATTGCGTTGGCAGCACAGGAAAAACTTGATGCTGGTGACAGTGATATAGACTATTTGCAAAACAAAATTACCATCGGACGCTATTATATGCGTCGCCGTATGATCGAAACTGCGGCCTTGCGGGCGGAAGTTGAGGCAGGCGCAGAAGATGTTATGGCACTTGATGCTGCTGGTTTCTAGGAACAGGCATAGATCAATAAATACACGACCTTTTGGTACGCCGCGGGGTCACAAAATTACTATTCGTAACAAATAGAATTAAGGGAAGAGATAAACATGACTGAAGCCTATATTTATGATGCAGTGCGGACCCCGCGCGGCAAAGGTCGCAAAGACGGAACACTTCACCAAATCACTCCTATGCAACTGGCAACACAAGTTCTTCAAGGCATTCGTAACCGCAACGATCTGGATACAGCAAATATTGATGATGTGATTTTGGGCTGCGTGTCGCCAGTTGGCGAGCAAGGCTCTAATGTTGCCCGCGTTGCTGCGATCAATGCGGGTTATGCTGAAACGGTTGCTGGTTATCAAATTAACCGCTTTTGTGCCTCTGGCTTAGAGGCAGTAAATGTTGCTGCTGCCAAAGTCATCAGCGGTGAAGCCGATATGGCAATCGGCGGCGGGTTGGAAAGCATGAGCCGCGTGCCAATGGGCAGCGATGGCGGCGCTATGGCGATGGACCCAGATGTTGCTTTTAAATCATATTTTGTGCCACAAGGGATCAGCGCTGATATCATTGCTACAAAGTATGGCTTTAGCCGCGATGATGCAGATGCTTATGCTGTCGAAAGCCAAAAACGAGCGGCTCAGTCATGGCAAGAAAAACGTTTTGATAAATCAATCTTGCCCGTTAATGATGTCGCTGGCCGTCCTGTGTTAAGTCACGATGAATTTATGCGCCCAGAAACGACTATGCAATCCCTTGGCGCCTTAAAACCATCGTTTGTTCAACAAGGTCAATTCGGGTTTGATAATATCGCGATACAAAAATATCCTGAACTGGAAAAAATAAACCATATTCATCATGCTGGTAATAGCTCTGGTATCGTTGACGGTGCTGCGGGTGTTCTAGTCGGCTCAAAAGAAATTGGCGAAAAACTTGGGCTAACACCACGGGCGAAAATTCGCGCAATGGCCAGTGTCGGGTCAGAGCCAACAATCATGCTGACAGGGCCAGAGTTCGCCGCACAAAAAGTGCTGAAACGCGCTGGCATGAGCAAATCTGACATCGAGCTTTGGGAACTCAATGAAGCCTTCGCATCTGTCGTGCTACGTTTCATGCAAGCTTTGGATATTGACCACAGCGACATCAATGTCAACGGCGGTGCCATCGCGATGGGCCACCCGCTTGGTGCAACAGGTGCGATGATCCTTGGGACTGTGCTAGACGAACTTGAGCGCAGCGGCAAAGAAACGGCCCTAGCAACCCTTTGTATCGGTGCTGGTATGGGCACTGCAACAGTAATAGAGCGCGTATAAGGAACCAAGATAATGACTGAAACAATTAAATTTGAAGTCGATAGCGACGGCATAGCCCTTTTGACAATCGACCTGCCTAATCAATCTATGAATGTTTATAATCAGGCCCTCATACGCGACACGGAAACTGTGATTGACCGTGTGCTCGGCGACGATGCTATTATCGGTGCGGTTTGGACAAGCGGTAAATCTATTGGTTTTCTGGCTGGTGCTGATCTGAACATGCTAGGCGGCGATGGGGCGACAACAGACGGCGAAGACCCAGCATTTGTTATGAACCGTATTTTTCGCAAAATGGAAACGGGGGGTAAAGACCGTAAACTGCTTGCCAAAGAAGGCACCAAGCCCTTTGCAGCGGCTGTTAATGGCTTAGCCCTTGGCGGCGGTTTGGAATTAGTCCTTGCTAGCCACTACCGTGTCTGTGCTGATAATCCAAAAATTCAACTAGGGTTACCAGAATGCCAAGTCGGTGTGCTGCCAGGCGCTGGTGGGACACAGCGTTTACCAAGGATTATTGGTCAACAAGCTGCCCTGCAAGCCATCACAACTGGCAGGCCATTTAAACCCGCAGAAGCCTTGGGGCTTGGCATTATCCAAGAAGTCGTGCCCTTAGGCGACGTTGTGGCGAAAGCTAAAGCATGGGTGAAAGCCACCCCAAGCGTCACTGCTTTGTGGGATAAAAAAGGTTTTAAATTCCCGGGTGGTGCTGGGGCTATGCATCCTGGGTCGGCAATGACCATGATGGGCGCAAGTGCTATGGCACAAAAGCAAACCCAACATAATTACCCTGCTATCCAAGCTGTGCTTTCTTGTATTTATGAAGGTGGTTGCCTTGATATGGATAATGCCATCCGCGTCGAAAGCGCCTATTTTAGCAAATTGCTGCAAGACCCTACCGCCCGTAATATGATCCGTAGCTTGTTTATTAACAAGCAAGCGGTTGAAAAGGGCGCTTTACGCCCCGAAGGCATTGAAAAGAAAAAGGTCAAGCGTCTTGGAATGCTTGGCGCGGGGCTTATGGGGGCTGGCATTGCCTATGTATCCGCCAAAGTTGGTATTGAGGTTGTCTTGTTTGATATTAGCAAAGAGGCCGCCGAAAAAGGTAAAGATTATAGCCGTAACTTGAACCAAAAAGCCGTCAGCCGTGGCAAATTGCCAGAAACTAAAAGCAACGCTATGCTCGATCTGATCACACCAACAGACAGCTACGCTGACCTAGCAGACTGTGATTTGATCATCGAAGCGGTGTTTGAAGACCCTGCGATTAAAAAATCAGTGACTGAGCAAACCGAAGCTGTGATTGGTAAAGATATTGTCTTCTCGTCAAACACATCAACCATGCCAATCTCGGGGTTAGCTGAAAACTTCACACGCCCACATCAGTTTATCGGGATTCATTTCTTCAGCCCTGTTGACAAAATGCCGCTTGTTGAAATTATCATGGGTGAAAAAACCGACGATGAAACATTGGCACTTGCCCTTGATTACGTCAGTCAAATCCGCAAGACTCCGATCGTTGTGAACGATAGTCGCGGTTTCTTTACCAGCCGTACTTTTGGTACCTATGTACAAGAAGGCTATGCAATGGTCATGGAAGGGGTCAAGCCAGCCCTTGTTGAAAATGTCGGTAAAATGGCAGGTATGCCTGTTGGGCCACTTGCTGTTGGAGACGAAGTTGCGATTGATCTGTCGCACAAGGTTGCCAAAGCAACAAAGGCTGCCCTTGGGAATGCATATGTATCCTCACCAGCCGAAGGATTTGTTGAAAAGATGATGGAACTGGAACGTTACGGGCGCAAAAACGGTAAAGGGTCTTATCAGTATAACGAAGACGGCACGAAAGAAATTTGGAAAGGTCTTGGTGACCACTTCGTTGTTGCTGACGTGCAACCAAGCGCCGATGAAGTCCGCAGCCGTTTGCTAACCCGTCAAGCTGTAGAAGCCGCCCGCTGCTTTGAAGAAGGTGTGTTACTGACCGCCTCGAGCGGTGACGTGGGTGCGATTTTTGGTATTGGTTTTCCACCCTACACAGGTGGCCCGTTCAGCTATATCGACACTGTGGGTGTGGCTGAATTTGTCATTGAGTCTGACCGCCTAGCTGATGCTTACGGCGAACGTTTTCGCCCACCGCAATTACTACGCGATATGGCTGAAAAAGGCGAAACATTCTATACGGCTGGCAACCCCACAGGCCGTGTAGCTGCTTAAGCTTGTGCGAATCTAAGAACTGAAAGGTCCTGTATGATTTGCAGGGCTTTTTGTTTGTTGCTTTTGCATTTCCGATTACTATTGCTATACTTATAGAGATTTGGAAAGGGAAATAGGTGGACATCACCATCAACAGCGCGTTTCAGGCCACTGGGGCGACTGTCCATATAGGCATTGTTGAATATAGCGTTGTTGTCGCCCCTTCGCCCCCCGCTTTGTTAAACGCTGTAGAAGAAGGTACGAATATCAGGCGTGAAGACCTGATCGGTGAAGCGGCATCAAGTGATCCTGTTATTGCCTGTATTCGTGCGGGTTTTAAGGCCTGTGGCAAGGACCCGAACCGTTATCGTCCCTCCAGCGAAGCTTTAATCCGCCGTATTCTTAGCGGTAAAGGGCTGTACTGTGTCAATAACGTTGTGGATTGCGGTAATTTAACCAGCATCATGACGGGCATTCCTATTGGATGTTATGATGGTGATAAAATTAAGGGTACCTTAGAATTGAGGTTAGGCGCTGAAGGGGATACCTACAATGGGATTAGCAGGGGGAATATAAATTTAGCCAATCTGCCCATACTGTCCGATGATAGCGGTCCATTCGGTAGCCCTTTTTCGGATAGCGAGCGCACGGCTGTAACCGAAAAAACCACACGGCTTCTGTTTGCAGCCTATGGCATTGGTGCAGATGTTGCGCACATTGAAGCTGCCGCTGAAATGGCTGATACGCTGATCAGTACTTTTTGCTGTGTTGAAAATGACGCCCCAACCCACTAAGTAGATAGGGTACTTGCTTAAGCGAAAGAACTATCATGCTTGAAAGCCAACGACCCATTAAAACACCTGTGAAAATCTGTGGTATTACTGAGGTAAAACACGCAGACACTGCTGCAAATGCTGGTGCTGATTATCTAGGGTTTGTGTTTTTTGAAAAATCCCCAAGGCACTTAACATTGGATGCTGCTTGCACTTTAAAGGCTCAATTACCACCTCAGTTACACTCTGGCCCCAAACGCTTCGGCGTATTTGTCAACCCCAGTATGACCTACTTGCAATCCGCTATACAGGCGCTTGCCCTAGACGGCGTGCAACTACACGGGCAAGAAGGACCTGAATTTTGCGCCGATGTGAAAAATAAATTGGGCGTTGATGTCTGGAAAGCCTTTGGGGTAATGACAGAAGAAGACCTGAAACTTGCAGCGCCTTTTTATGGCACTGTCGATGGCTTTTTCTTTGATGCGAAAGCCCCAAAGAACGCAGTTCAGCCAGGCGGTAATGCACGGGCTTTCCCATGGGCAATTTTGCAAAATTTTAAAGGCCCGCATCCTTGGTTGTTAGCAGGCGGCCTTAATGCTGATAACGTAGTCGAGGCCTTACGAGCAAGCGGCGCGCGTAAAGGCGGCATGGGGGTTGATGTATCAAGTGGTGTGGAAAGCATTCCTGGGAAAAAATCATCGAAAAAAATTGAGGCCTTTTTATCTGCCGCAAAAGCAGCTACATAGGCCTGCAAGATATAATAAACCCCAATGTGGACCATGATATGCGCATGAATAGTTATACATCTGGACCTGATGAAAATGGCCATTTTGGTCTATATGGCGGTCGCTATGTTTCTGAAACATTGATGCCA
>JABABO010000032.1 GCA_014238195.1 Kordiimonadaceae bacterium
AGCGTGGGCTGCAAGGCGGCTTGTGCGGCCAAGGTTTTTAATGTGCTGCCAAACGTTTTGCTGGCAAGGCCGCCTGACAAGGTATCAAACGCCCCAATGATCGCCCCGCGCTTAAATCCGTGCAATTCCGCCTGCTGCATCAGGTCTTGATCAAGCAATGTTGCTAAGGCTTGCTCAGGGTCGCTCAGGTCAATGCCTTGACGCTCGATAAATTCCGTTGCCGATGCATAACGTTCCGTCAGGCCACTTGTCCCGCCCATCACCGCAGCCGTTGCGCCTGGGTTACGTGTGACTAAAGCCACCGCCGCCGCAGCCGTTAACTGTGGCACAAACTCAGTAACAAGTTCCGCCGCCATAATCAGCGTGTCCAAGGGGTTATCCGCTGCCGCCTTCAGCGTCGACACTAAATCATTATCCGCCGTCATGATTTTATGCTGCGCCCGCTTTGCAGCGGCGCTCATGGGAATGCTGGCAATGCGTTTGGAATAGTCCCCAACATTTTGCGCCGATTGCTGCGCAGCTTTTTCCACAATTTTTGTGTCAAGGAACTGACTGACAAGATACCGACCGCCTGCCAAGGACAATTTGAGTTGAGCAGGCACTGGATACCACTTATAATCCCCCACTATATCGCCGTAAGACCGTGACGCATCCCGCACGATCTGGCTTTGTTTTTCAAATTGAAATTGCTGAATACCCTGCATAATCCGCAACCCACCGCGATGCAGCGCATTACCAAACTCCGTATCATAACTGGGTTCGGGGGGCTGCTTTGGCTCATACCGTAAATGCGCAAAGCCTTTCTCAATCTCCGACATTGCATCTGGCTCATACCGTAAATGCGCAAAGCCTTTCTCAATTTCTGACATTGCATCTGGCTCATACCGTAAATGCGCAAAGCCTTTCTCAATCTCCGACATTGCATCTGGCTCATACCGCAAATGTGCGAAGCCTTTCTCAATTTCTGACATTGCATCTGGCTCATACCGCAAATGCGCAAAGCCTTTCTCAATTTCTGACATTGCATCTGAATCATATTCAATTTCATTCTCTGTTTTGGTCATGGTTTTTTCCTTCATTGGTGGTGTTCGTGGTGTTGTTTTGGTTTTGGGTTTCGGCAATAAAAAACCCCGCCAAAGGCAGGGTTTCTTAAGATGTATTTATTTGTTTGTGTCTTAGCGCACTAGGCGGCTAATCGTTCGTTAAAGTTATTTCAGCGAAGGCTTATAATCATAATCCTGTGATACATCTAAGTACCCCTGTGGCAACTGACAAATACGTTCCAAGTCATTCGGGGAAAGTCCTAGATCAGTGGCAATATCACTGGTCGATTTCTTACCATTCTCAACTAAAATCTCTACAGCACGCTTTAGCAACCTTGGCTGTTCAATGGGTAGATGATCATCATAGGGTTCGCGGGTGCGCCATTTGCGATATGATATTTGTTTATACAAATTTGTTACTTGGTAATCATCAAAAAGCCCTAAGTCTTTACAACGATAAATCATGGCTTGAATTGCGACTTTCCATCTTAATTTTAGTTCTTTAAAAGCCTCTAATCGTGTTGTGAAAACCTCACAACTAAACGATTGTTTAGGCAACAAAAATGCGCCAGCAAAGCGATTAGCCTCGCTTTCAATTTCCCTCAATGTTGCTTTGTCCTCAATTTCTTCTTGGTCAATGCCCCGATGCAAAATAAGATGCCCTAATTCATGGGCCACATCAAACCGTGCGCGGGCAGCAGACTCTTTCACAGATGATAAAAATACAAACGGCCTATACCCATTCCAGTATGAAAAAGCTTCAACCTGTGCGTCTTCAATGACATAACGTGTGATCAAAATACCCTTACTTTCAAGTAATCTAATAAGATTAGAAATAGG
>JABABO010000170.1 GCA_014238195.1 Kordiimonadaceae bacterium
AAAGCCACTAAAAAAAATAAGAGCAAGCCAAAACGTGACCCTGACAAGCGTGCTGGTCTTGATATAAGTTACCAGATCACTGTCAACTTCGAAGATTCAATCACTGGCGGCAAAAAACGGCTTAATTTAAACGATGGACGCGCCGTTGAAATCACCATCCCTGCAGGAATTCAAGACGGGCAAGTGATTCGCCTTGCAGGCCAAGGTGGACATGGTATTGGCGGGGGTGTAAAAGGCAATGCCTTGATAGAAGTGCGCGTACCGGAACACGCTTACTATCGCCGCGACGGCTTGGACATTCATTTGGAATTGCCGATTACAGTGAATGAAGCCATTTTAGGCGGTGATATTGCTGTACCGACTCCCAAGGGCCGCTTAACAGTACGTATTCCCCGTAGTTCAAGTTCTGGCAGGTGTTTACGGTTAAAAGACAAGGGTGTAAAACGCGGCGACAAGCAAGGCCATATGTATGTAACACTTAAAATCGTCCTCCCTGAAAAACGCGACTTATCCTTGGAAAGACTTGTAAAACAATGGGATACAAAAGCGCATGAAAACCCACGTAAAAAAGCAGGGCTTGCTTAAATGAGCGAAAACCCAGTGACGGCCCTAGCAGATACAACACAGCATATAATCACCGATGGGTACAAGCGCCATCTGTTGATAACCAAAAATGCACTAGCCAAATTTGCCGACAATGATGGTATGACTGTTGCTGGTAATATGGCATTCCTTGCTGTGCTGAGTTTGTTTCCTTTTCTAATCTTTTTAATTGCTGTGTCTGGACTGATTGGGCAAACGGACCGTGGTATTGAAGCCATTGAATTGCTCATGTCTGTTATGCCGTCAGAAGTATCAAGCGTGCTCGCAGGTCCCATTCAAGGCATTTTGAAAAACACCCGCCCAGAAATACTCACAGGGTCCATACTTTTTGCGATCTGGACAGCTGCAAACGGCGTTGAAGCCGCACGCCATGCCATCTTGAAGGCCTTCGGGCGGGAACATATGCCCGCAATTTGGCTACGCCGCGTCGAAAGTTTAGGCGTTGTAATACTAGGGGCTATTCTTGCCATTATGACTATGTCTATCATGGTTGTGGGGCCTGCATTGTTCAGTAATTTATTAAGTTATTTTCCTGATATGGAGGGTGATTTCTTTGGTATTGATATAAAAGGTATTTTCAACATCTGGCAGTATCTAAACTTACTGGTTAGTCCCTTATTGCTGATCTTTGGGGCATATGTTGTTTTTATGGTCTTATCACCACGCACCGTTAAAAAACCATACCGCTTGCCAGGCGCTATATTTTGCGTTTCTGTTCTGGTTTTAACCGCTAAGGGGTTGTCCTTATACCTAAAATATTCAGGCACTTATGATGTCACGTATGGATCGCTGGCGGGCATTGTCATCACGCTTCTATTTTGCTTTCTTGCCTCAGCTGGCTTTATTCTGGGCGCAGAACTGAACGCAGCTTACACCATGAATGCCAAAGCCCGCTTTAAAGCCCAAATCTTGCAAGAAATAGACAATGAAGAACAAAGACAACAGCAAGCGCAAACAGATGAGGATTGACGCACTGACTAGAAACTGTAGGATGCGCAAAATTTTTACTAGTCCTAATCGGCTGCTAAGCGTATTATCAAGATCATAAAACAGATCAAACCTACAACAGAGGGCAACATGGCTGGATTAATGCAAGGAAAACGTGGTTTAATCATGGGCGTTGCGAATGACCGCTCGATGGCTTGGGGTATTGCTAAAGCCTGTGCTGAACAAGGGGCAGAGCTCGCATTCACCTACCAAGGGGGTGCACTTTTAAAACGGATTACGCCGCTCGCTGCACAGGTTGGTTCGACATTTATTGAACCGTGTGATGTATCAGACCCTGCTTCGATTGATTCCGTATTCACGAAGCTGGAAGATCATTGGGGGCAATTTGATTTTATCCTGCATGCCATTGGGTATTCCGATAAGCGGGAGCTAAAAGGTCGTTATCTTGACACCACGCTTGATAATTTCCTGCTGACGATGAATATCAGCGCTTATAGCTTTGTTGCTGTTGCCCAGCGGGCTGAAAAATTGATCCGCGACGGCGGCTCGCTTGTCACCATGACATACTATGGGTCTGAAAAAGTCATACCGCACTATAATGTAATGGGAGTTGCCAAAGCAGCTTTAGAAGCCAGTACGCGCTATATGGCACGCGACCTTGGGGGCCGTGGCATTCGTGTGAATGCTATCTCAGCGGGGCCGATGAAAACGCTAGCGGCAAGCGGTGTAGGGGAATTGCGGGTCATGTTGAAATACTATGAGCGCAACGCACCGCTCAAACGCAATATTACCCTTGATGATGTTGCAGGTGCTGGTCTTTATTTCTTAAGCGATCTGTCATCAGGTGTCAGCGGCGAAACTCATTATGTCGATGGCGGATTTAATACGACGTGTATGCCCACGGATGAGGCCGCGATGAAAGTATTTGTTGAAGACCGTGACTAGTGCCTCGTTTTTGAAGGCCAGACAGTGACCAGTTTGATAGATTAGTTTAAGCGTTTGGATGCAATCATGTCGTATAATACATTTGGTAAATTATTCCGCTATACCACATGGGGCGAAAGCCACGGCCCTGCCATAGGCTGCACTGTGGACGGTGTCCCGCCCCGCATCCCGCTGTGCGAAGCCGATATCCAAATGTATCTTGATCAACGCAAGCCAGGCACCAGCAAATATACAACACAGCGCCGTGAAGCCGACGCTGTGAAAATTTTATCGGGTGTGTTTGAAGGCCAAACGACAGGAACGCCGATACAGTTAATGATTGAGAACACCGACCAGCGCAGCAAGGATTACGGCGACATTGCAAAACAGTTTCGCCCTGGCCACGCGGATATGAGTTATATCGCCAAATATGGCATCCGTGACTATCGCGGTGGTGGGCGTTCCAGCGCCCGAGAAACAGCATCACGGGTCGCAGCAGGCGCCATTGCACGCAAAATACTGAACGATACCATGAACGATACTAGGGGCAATACTAGGGGCAATACCATCAGCGTGCGTGCAAGTATGGTGCAAATGGGCCGCACAAAAATCAACACTGACCGCTTTAGCTGGGACACAGTAAGCCAAAACCCATTTTTTTGCGGGGACCCTGTTACAGCGGATATATGGGCAAGTGAATTAGATGCGATCCGCAAAAATGGTAGCAGTATTGGCGCTGTGATTGAAGTTGTCGCCGAAGGCGTTCCCGCTGGATGGGGGGCGCCAATTTACAGTAAACTTGACACGGATATAGCTGCGGCGATGATGTCAATCAATGCGGTCAAAGGCGTTGAAATTGGTGCAGGCATGAATGCCGCTATCCTCACGGGCGAAGAAAATGCTGACCAAATGGCCCCAGGCCCCAATGGCAAACCCGTGTTCCAAAGCAACAACGCTGGCGGTATCTTGGGGGGTATTTCAAGCGGGCAACCGATTGTCGCGCGTTTTGCTGTAAAGCCAACCAGCAGCATTTTAACACCCCGCAGGTCAGTAAACGAGGCAGGCGAGGCTGTTAATATTATCACAAAAGGCCGGCATGACCCGTGTGTAGGCATTCGGGCTGTGCCTGTTGGCGAAGCTATGATGGCTGCTGTGCTGGCTGATCATATGATGATGCACCGCGCCCAATGCGGTTAATCTAATGATGTCGGCGTTGAAGATACGCCAAGATGAGCGTAAAACTCATGATACTTGGCAACAGCCAAAACAACGAAAACTCTAACGCTTGCTGGGTTAATCCTGTGTATATAGCCCATAGAAGCGGGACAACATACATCCACCAACGCGCGCGCAGTAGAAGACACACCCCACATGAAACAACGATTGTAGGATCAGGCATCAAAGCAAAAAATTCAGGCCCCTTCCATGTATGGTATGTATGACCAGTCATAACAGCGTATCCAATAACACCAAACAACACCAAAAGGGTAGCAACACTTCGATAAAGGCCTTTTGCTTGATCTACCCTACGCCCTGATACCCCTAACGCTAACGCTGCTTGTGCAAGGAATGCCCAAGTGAAAAACGACCCCATCGCCAGAGTTCCGCTATATGCAATATGGAAAAAATAATAGCCGCTCGTTAAAAAAGCAGCCGAAAGCATTAAATACAAAGGCTGTAGGCGGTAATGAACGCCAATACGTATGGGTTTTTGGGTAAGAGTGAGCCAAAACGAGAGCAATAAAAAAGCACTCAGCACCATTGCAACAGTCTGCATCTGGTCATTAAGCATCACCATCATTTGACTGTAACTAGACCTTGAAAAGGCACCGAAATCGAAAAGTGCACTTATGCCTAATTCATTGAACATGACCCTCATAAATTCCTTAAATTATTCGACATCTGCTATCTGGCCCCATGCGAGCTATAATTAAAAGAGTTACAAAACACTTATTAAGTGTGCAATAAAAATGTTATGCAATTATATTACATCAAAAACAATGATTTGTCATATTGTACATTTTAAAACTTAACGTCATATTGAAACGACTTAGGAAATTAGAGCGAAATCACTTGCTAGAAATATAAAGTCTCATGATAAAAAAAACCATATCCACCATTTTAATCCTGTTGCTGATCGTTATAGCAGTCTTCCTTGCCTATAGTTATGCACCAGATATTCCCCACGATGACCTTGCCGCAAAATACACAAACGAAACATCCAACTTTATCACGGCGGATGCAAACACCCGTATCCACACGCGGCTTCAAGGTAATCTCGACGCTCCTACACTGGTGTTGTTGCACGGGTCTAACAGCAGCTTACAAACGTGGGAACCTTGGGTAAAACACTTAAAAGACCATTACCGCATCATCACCCTTGATCTGCCGGGCCACGGCTTAACAGGTCGAACGTCCGCAGATGCTTATGATTATCCGTCGATGGTCACAGCAGTTGATCTAGTTATGGCTGCTTATGGTGTTCAGTCTTTTTACTTAGGCGGCAACAGTATGGGCGGCGGCATTAGCATTGCCTATGCTATTGAAAACCCTGAAAAGGTCAAAGCGCTCATTCTTATTGACGCAGCAGGCATTACCGATAAAGCCAGCGATGCGGATAACATAGACCGCCCCTTAGCGTTTGAAATTGCTGCCAAACCGTGGGCATCAGGGTTTATTGAAACCTTCACACCGCGATCTATCGTGCGCCAGGGCTTGGAAAAATCCTTCAGTGATCAGACCCTTATAACCGAGGATATGGTCGATTTATATTATGACCTAGCCCGACATCCTGGTAATCGGCGTGCCACTGCGATGCGTTTTCAAGCCTATAGTGCCGCCCCTCATGCACTTTCCCTTGAAAAAATTACCGCTCCTACACTGATTTTATGGGGCGATGAAGATAAATTAATCCCAGTGTCATCTGGCCGCGAAATGCATGAACGTATCAAGGGCAGTGTCTATATTGAATATCAAGGCGTTGGGCATATCCCAATGGAAGAAATCCCCGTTCAGACAGCCAAAGATGTTCATGAATTTTTACAAAATCTGCTAAATGAAAACTATAGCCAAATGCGGTGAATATTGATCACCTTATTTGGCTATAAGTATTTGTGTCGGTTCGACTTATCAATAAATAATGAACTCATTATTCATTGGTCTCGCTATAACGAGTGAACACTCCAACAAGCTCAATGTGGGCGCTGTATAAAAATTGATCGATGGGCTGAACCGATTGCAACATATACCCCCCGTCAACCAATGTCCGCGCATCGCGGCTAAATGTATTTGGATTACAGGATACAGCAACGATTTTAGGAACATTTGAGCGTGCAAGCTCAGCCACCTGACCGGCCGCCCCTGCACGGGGTGGGTCAAACACCACAGCATCAAATTTTGAGAGCTCAGTCGCGGTTAATGGGCTGCGGAATAAATCACGGTGAACGGCAGTAACCGGCTGTAAATGACCGCCTTGGGTGGTTTGTGTCAGATTGACTGCCGCTTTCAGGGGTTGCAGTGCTGACAGTGCACCTTCGACCGCCATCACTTGATACCTGCGGGCAAGTGGCAGGGTAAAGGTGCCCAATCCGCAAAATAAATCCGCTACATATGTGGCGCCTTCACAGCCAGCTAGAACCGCAGCAATCAAGGCCGTTTCACCAGCGGCTGTTGCTTGAACAAAGCTCGCAGGCGGAAGCTGAACCCGTACACCAGCAAAATTCATCACGGGTTCACGCTGGATAATGATCGGGTCCAAAAAGCCATCTTCTTGCACATGCAGGGCAGCTAAATCATGCTGCTGCGCAAAATTTGCTAGGGCTTCCCGTGCCTCCAGATCAGGTTTGTTTGGCAATCCAATGAGCATATCAACACCATTTGCCGCAAGGGTCATATGTACGCTGGCCCGCGTTCCTTGGGCTAGCAAACTATTCAACAACGCTTTTAAAGGTATAATAAGATCAGCAAGGGCTGGGTCTGCAATAGGGCAAGCATCAGTATCAACAATGTCAAGACTAGCCGCTTTATGAAACCCCATAAGCGTACCTTTTTCTGTGCGCACCGCTTTTAAGGCTACCCGCCGCCTGCTGTGCTTTGGGCTGATCAAGGGCGCGAGCACGTTAATAGGACTGCCGTCTATCCCAAACCCTTGATGCTGAAGTGCGCTTAATGTGCGATGTGTCACCCAAGCCTGATAAGAATCGTTACCCAAAGCTTGCAGATCACAGCCGCCGCACATTCCAAACACAGGGCAAATCGGCGCTTGACGGTCAGGGCCCGCTTGTTCCACTTGGATAAGTTCACACTGATAACTGTTTTTATGCGGCTTGGTTATTGCTGCTTTGACGACATCACCAGTGACAGTAAATGGCACATAAGCAGGCAGCCCCTTATGATAGCCAACACCGTGTCCACGGGCGCCGATCTCTTTAATGTTTAGTGTAATGATTTCGGGCTTAAAAGATCGTGCTTTGTGCTTAGCGGTTACTTTATTGTTGCGGGATCGTTTCATTATGCTCACGTTAGCCTTTTTCGCCGTAGATTAAAAATTCTATATTCCCTTCTGGCCCCTTGATTGGGCTAGGTGTCAAACCTTTCACCGCCCATGTCTCATACCCGTTTAACCAAGCTGAAATATCATCACAAACGGCCTTGTGCAGTGCTGGGTCCCGCACAACACCGCCCTTGCCAACATTTGCTTTAGAAACTTCAAACTGCGGCTTAATCAGGGCAATTAACTTGCCCCCGACCTTGGCACGTTCCATCGCTGCGGGTAAGACAGTTTTCAATGATATAAAGCTGGCATCACACACGATTAAATCAACATTTTCAGGGATTTCAACCGCACTTAAATACCGAGCGTTGGTTTTTTCCAGCACAATAACCCGTTTATCACTGCGTAACTTCCATGCTAGCTGACCACGCCCCACATCCACAGCATAAACTTTATTCGCACCGCCGTGCAGCGTAACATCTGTAAAACCACCTGTGCTTGCCCCCACGTCAATCACCGTCATACCGTTCACATCAACGTTAAATTCAGTCAAACCCTTGGCGAGTTTCAGACCCCCGCGTGAAACCCAGTTATGGTCCTTACCCCGGACTTCTAAGGCTTGATCATCTTTGACCTGCTGGCCTGCTTTTAGGATTTTTTGCTCCCCTGAAAACACGACCCCTGCCATAATCAAAGCTTGCGCTTTCGTGCAGCTTTCCACGAGACCCCGCTCAACAAGGGCTACGTCTGCTCGTGTCTTTGTCACGATGTTTTCCTTGCCTCCTAGCTACTATGAATGACCCATAACCTGACCCAAATCATTATGTCCAAAAGCTTTCAAAACGGCTTTTACGATACCGTCTGCATCCAAGCCAGCATCCCTGTACATATGAACTGGATTACCATGATCTTGAAAAACATCAGGCAGTTTTAAGGTCCGCACTTTCAAATCCCCGTCCAACAACCCTTCGCCTGACATATAATCCATGACATGAGCACCAAAGCCACCAATTGCGCCCTCTTCAATTGTAATCACTAGATCATGAGTAAGCGATAAGTCACGAATGAGTGCATGATCCAGCGGTTTAGCAAAACGGGCATCAGCAACGGTGGTGGATAGCCCTTTACTATCCAATACTTCTGCCGCGCGTAAGGCTTCGCTCAAGCGCGCGCCAAGCGACAAAATTGCAACTTTTGTCCCATTCTTCACAATACGGCCTTTACCAATCTCTAGAACTTCGCCAACAGCGGGCAAGGCAACACCCGAACCTTCCCCTCGCGGGTAGCGCAGTGCAGACGGTCTATCATTAATACTAGCAGCTGTCGCAACCATATGCATTAATTCGGCTTCGTCCGCTGCTGCCATCACAACGAAATTTGGTAGACTTGCAAGATACGTCACATCAAAACTACCCGCATGTGTTGGGCCGTCAGCCCCAACAAGGCCAGCGCGGTCAATGGCAAACCGCACAGGTAGCTTTTGCACGGCAACATCATGCACAACTTGGTCATAAGCGCGTTGCAAAAATGTTGAATAAATAGTGGCAAACGGCTTATATCCTTCACATGCTAGACCTGCGGCAAATGTAACGGCGTGCTGTTCTGCGATACCAACATCAAAGCTACGATCGGGGAATGCTTCCTCAAACTTATCAATTCCAGTGCCAGACGGCATGGCTGCGGTAATCGCGCATATTTTATCGTCTGTTTTCGCCGCTTGGATTAAAGCATCCGCAAAAACATTAGTAAAAGTTGGCGCTTTCGGCGTTGATTTCTTTTTTTGTAATGTTGCAACATCAAACTGAGGCACAGCATGGTATTTTTCTTTATTGGGATCAGAAAATGGATGGCCCCGGCCTTTTTCTGTCACCACATGGACTAAAATCGGGCCATCGATTGCATCACGAACATTTTCAAGCACTGGCAACATATGTTCAAGGCGGTGCCCATCAATAGGGCCAACATAATAAAAGCCTAGCTCATCAAACAGTGTCCCTCCACCAGCTGCCATCCCTCGAGCGTATTCCTCGGCTTGACGGGCGCGATCTGCCAGTGGGCGAGGTAGCTTTTCAATGAGCTGCTTACCTAAATCCCTGAGCGTTAGAAACGGGCGACTACTGATAATTTTTGCCAGATAAGCCGAAAGCGCCCCCACGGCAGGCGCAATGGACATATCATTATCGTTTAAAATCACGATCAACTTATTGCCCGCTTGTTGGGCGTTATTCATCGCTTCATAGGCCATACCCGCCGACATCGATCCATCACCGATCACAGCAATGCCTCGACCTGCCTTGCCTGACATTTTATTGGCCACTGCCATGCCAAGGGCTGCCGATATTGATGTTGATGAATGGCCCGCACCAAAGGGATCATACTCGCTTTCGCCGCGTTTGGTAAAAGGACTAAGACCACCTTCTTGACGGATCGTGCGCATGCGTTCGCGCCGTCCTGTTATAATTTTATGCGGATAGGCTTGATGCCCAACGTCCCAAATAAGACGATCTTCTGGCGTATTAAAAACATAATGCAGCGCAACTGTCAGTTCGACAACACCAAGACCAGCTCCAAAGTGCCCCCCTGTAACCGAAACCGCATCAATCATTTCTGCACGCAATTCATCAGAAACTTGACCCAGTTGCTCAGGCCCAAGTTCACGCAAATCTGCCGGTGAATGGATACGGTCCAACAAAGGTGTCTTTATCTTATTTTCCAAGCGCTCGCTCACGTGCTTCTTCCCTCAATTACAGCGCACCAATTCTAAAACATTCCCAGTTCTAGGGCATTTAATGTGTTCGGTTGACAGCAAAATGAACAATACCGCGCAATAAATCAGCCCGTGTATCAAAAGCCTGCAAATGCTCGATCGCCTGATCAGAAAGCATTTGTGCTTGCTGGCGGGCACGCTCTAATCCCATTAAGCTAACGAGTGTGGCTTTGCCAGCATTTTGATCTTTACCCGTTGCTTTTCCAACATCTTCGACGTCCCCTTCAACGTCCAATAGATCATCGGCGATTTGGAAGGCTAGTCCCAGATCACGGGCATAACCATGCAAAGATTGCCGTGCGTCTTTCGATGCATGTCCAAGAATAGCACCCGCTTCAACAGAAAAAGCAATGAGATCACCCGTTTTCATCTGTTGCATCCGGTAAATGGCATTTTCGTCCAAATCATGATCATGAGCTGTCAGATCAATCATCTGCCCACCAACCATGCCGTGATGGCCAGAGGCTTTCGTCAGCGCTGTGATAAGCTCAAGTCGAACATTTGGGTCGGGATGTGTTGATGGATGGCTTAAAATTTCGAAGGCAAGCGTTAACAAAGCATCACCAGCCAGAATAGCCGTTGCCTCATCAAACGCCTTATGGGTAGTGGGTTGACCGCGCCGCATGTCATCATCATCCATAGCTGGCAAGTCATCATGGATCAAGCTATAACAATGTACGCATTCTATGGCGGCGGCGGCACGCAGAGCATGACTGCGTTCCACGTCAAAAAGCTCCCCACTTGCCAGGACAAGCAAGGGCCGCAAGCGCTTACCGCCCCCTAGCACAGAATAGCGCATCGCCTGAACGACTTGGGCTTCATAGCCTTCTGGCACAGCGAGGATAGGGTCCAGTACCCTTTCAACAGCCACATTTGTCGCTTTTAGCGCTGCGATCAGTGCATCGTTTGCCATCAAGGATTACTCCACATCCAACGGCACAGTGCCGCTTGGTGCACCCTCTGCATCAAAGGTAATTTTTTCAATTTTGGTTTGCGCCACTTTTAATTTTTCTTCACAGTGCGCTTTTAAAGCACTGCCACGGGAATAAAGGGCGATTGATTCTTCTAAAGAAGCCTGACCGCCTTCCAAGCGACCAACCGTTTGTTCAAGCGCTGCCATTGCTTCTTCAAAGCTCATGCCTTTTATATCAGTATTTGTTTCGGGTTCAGCCATACTTCATTCCTCAGCAAATCACACACCGCCCTGTATGGGGGCAATCATTTTCCATGCATTGCTTATACTGCCCCCATGCCCCGACTGCAAAAGGATTGTCCCAAAAAAGCAATAAAATTAAGAAAATTAAGGAATTTTATATTTATGTGATAAATTAGCCAAAGCATCATCGAAATCACTTAAAGACCTGAGTATAACCCCTGGTAGTTGATCAATATCTGCGATTAAGCCCTGTGTGTCTAGGGTGCCCGTTGAGCGAAAACGATAGACCATATCGTCCTGTTCGCGGGTCATTAATCCAAGCGATTCTAGCAAGTGCAGATGTGCTATCGCTTCACCAAGCCCCAAATAAAAATCAACACCTGTGATTTTACGGCGGTAAAGGGATGGGAATGTTTCAATGGTTGAGCGCGGCTCAAGGCTGCACCAAGCATGCAAGGATGTAAGTTTTGCAAAATGGTCCTCAATAATTTCATCAATCCGCTTGTGCAGACCTTTGAAAACCCTACCATGAGAAGGCAAAACAAGAACATCATCCTTGACTTGTTTCAGGCGATTTAGGGATGAAATCCACAAAGCCAACGGGTTCGCCATTGGTTCCATCGAGTAAACCGAAACATTTGATGTAATATGCGGCAGAATTTGATCACCAGAGATAAATAACCCATCATCAAGGGACATTAAACAGGCATGTTCCGGGGAATGCCCACGACCAATAACCACCTGCCAGCGTCGCCCGCCAAAAGTTATGACGGAACCATCCTGCAAACGGTGATAAGCATCGGGTAGTTTCGACACGCCTTTTCTAAATCCACCATATCCCTTTTCGCGGATTGTGCTTTCTAAGCTAGGGTCTACGCCCGATGCGAACAAATGATCTAATTCTGACTGCGGCATTTCGCCGTCTGCCCCTAACCATAGTTTTTGCGCATACAGATATTCACCCTGTGTGATGGAAAACTTCGCACCATAGCGTTCGCACAACCAACCAGCTAAGCCTAAATGATCAGGGTGCATGTGCGTTGCAATCACATGCCTTATGGGCTTACCGTCTAAAACATCTGCTTCTATGGCTTGCCACGCTTCACGGCTGCGGTCGCCGTTGATGCCTGTATCAACGAGAGTCCAGCTATCCCCCTCATCACACAAATAAACATTAATATGGTCTAAGGAAAAGGGGAGCGAAACCCGCGCCCAAATCACGCCGTCTGCTACCTGAACAACCTTGGTGTCTTTTGGCTCGCTGTCCATTGGATAGACCAGCGTTTCAGTTGCTAAGTTGGATGTAGTATCTGGTGCCATTGTCTGGCCTTTCATAATTTTCTGATCTGCATAATTTTCTGATCTGCATAATTTTCTGATCTGCATAATTTTCTGATCTGCATAATTTTCTGATCTGCATAATTTTCTGATCTGCATAATTTTCTG